>CAYSUA010000189.1:0-8776 GCA_964433795.1 uncultured Desulfobacteraceae bacterium
AAAAAAAACATACGGGGACAGGGTTTGTTTGCTGGGCAATCTCGATTTAAATATTCTCGGGGCAGGCACTCCGGAAGATACTGACAGGGAGGTCAAGGAATTAATCCGGAATGTGGCACCGGGCGGTGGGTATGTACTCACCAGCGGGAACAGCCTGGCATCTTATTTAAAGCCCGAGTGTGTAATGGCCATGTCCGAGGCGGTGAAAAAATACGGCAAGTATCCGATCAATATTTAATCACTTTCCTTCTTGACCACATGCTGGATGCAGCCGAGGAGGGTGCCGTTTACGATGAAGGGCACGATGGTTATCCGCAAATCCTCTCCGTAAGGGTTTGCAATGTAAGAAACCGGCTCGCAGCTTCCCGCCTTGAATCCCTCGATTATAGCATCGATCTTTTCATTGCTCGACTGGAGTTTGTGACAGTTTCTGATGTCCTGCCCCAGGAATTCCGGTTTTCTGTTGACGAAGTTCGGGGCATTCTCGCTGTAATAAACCAGGTTGGCGTCTAAATCCAAAATCGAGACGGCAGCGGGAAGCTGGTCGAGTAAGGACGACAATTTTTCAAGGTTTAAATCGAATTGGCCATGAACGGGCATGGTAAAAGTCCTTTCTGTTACATAGGTTAAACGGTTCAGCGTCCTATTTATTCTTATTGCCTCGATCCGATAATGCCGGAATAAGATTGAGACCGACCCCTGAGCCGAAGATGAACAGTGCGCCGGCTAGGAGGCGCCAGTCCAGGGGTTCTCCCAAAAAGATGACTCCAAAGCAGGCGACCAGCGGCACCTCGGCGGTCATGATCACGCTTACCTTGGGTGCCGGGATTTGCACCAAGGCTTGATTTATGGTGAGTTGGGCGCCGATGGAAAAAACCGCCACTGCCGCCAGTTCCAACCAAGCAATGGACTGAACCGGCAAAATCGGACCCTTTTGTATGAGGAGCGGCCCGAGGCAGGCAAGACATCCTGTGAGGCAAAGATAATAGAACAGGGTATAGATATTGTTATCCTTTCCCAGTCGCCGGACCAAAAGAAGGGTCAAAGCGCAGAGGACCGATGCGATGATGGCAAGGATATGTCCCAGTCCGATGCTGCTCCCGCCCGAACCCACCGGCCAGAGGATGAGCGTCGTTCCGATCAAAGCACCGATGATAAAGGGCCAGGCTGATCGAGTAACAGGCTCTCCGGCCACCCAGGGTGATAGAAGCGCGGTAAAAGCAGGATAGAGGTAGAACAGGACCATTGCCAGGGAGAGGGGAATTCTCTGGAATGAAGCCACCAGCAGTAAAAAAGCCACCGATCCGCACAACCCCCTCAGGGTCAACATAAAGCGCTTATTGCCCCAGAGGTTCAATCCTAGAATGCGGACAATAATAGGTGCAACCACCAACCCCAGTATAAATCGACCCAATCCGACCTGCCAGATATTCAGATGGGCAGCCGCCAGTTTGGATGCACTGCTCATGGCGGCATAGAAAACAGGCGCAAGGCAAGCCCAGATCATTCCGCTAAGCATCATCCGCATTTAATGCACCCTTTCGTAAGAGTTAACAGGTTTACCAGCCTCTGAACACTGAATCCGTGAACGGTTATCACCTTTCTTATGTATATTTGAGTTTCAGAAGGGTAAGCCTTTAGAGCATACAGATATCTGAGATTACTCTCAACTCTTTTTGACTCGACTTTCGATCAATTAAGGTTTTAGGATGTTGCAGGTTAGCTGACAGCTACCAATCGAGCGTTTCAGTTCGAGGGGAGGAGAATCTGATCATAACTCTTGTGTCGAGGGGGCGTACTTCCCGCCAATCTCCGGAATTTCAGGTAAAGCGCGCGAGGGTTTGGCGTCTTTCAAAGCAAGAGCGGCTTTGTTTTTTTCGTAAAATGAAGGCGGTTCATAGGTCCAGCCGTTGGCCAATCTTTTTTCTTCAATCTTCAGAGTGATGTATACCGAAACGCCAACAAGGGGAGCGATCATTCTTGTTTTCCAGCCGAACTCTCTGTAAATATCCTGAAGAAGGTGATCCATCTTCTTTTTCATATTCTTGTTTTTTCGGTAGCTCTTCTTCATCGCCCAGACGGCACCGGCATACGTCGTCTTTAACGGTTTCACTTCCCATTCATACCGGCCCCGAATGCGTGCATCCGGATGATGTTTATACTTCAGCCATCCTTTGAGCAGCGTTTTTATCAATCTGGCAAGGCTGGGGCCATTGACAGCAAAATCCTGTTGAAAGGCATTTAAAAGAAACTGTTCCTCTTGACCGTTATCAATATGTTTGTGTCGATAACAGAAACGATATTGGCCGTGGGCATCGGCTATGGGAAATTCCGATTCATTGTATAGTGTTCCATCCTTTTTATGCTTCTCATACAGGGGGGTCCCCGAATTGGGGGTATAGAGCATAAACTGATGAAAGTCCGTATTATGGTTTACCGCAAAATCGATAATTTGATCGATATTTTCCGGGGTGTGGTTTTCCAGCCCGATAATTGAGGAGCCGAGAACACGGATTCCGTGTGATTGCAGGGATTTCACCAACGCTAGGGTATCAATGTCGTTTAACTTTCTATACCGGCTTTCTTTACCTTCGAGACCCATCCAAACCCATCCGACACCAAGCCCGACCAGCTGTTCGATGGTGTACGATTGTAACACCCGGGCAGAACTGAAAACGTTTAACATCCAGCTTTTGTTATTTTTTTCCATTAAATCGAGCAGCCTGAGCGCTCTTTTACGGTGGAGCAAAAAATTTTCGTCCAGGATAAAAAAGGATCGAACTTCCAATTCTTTTTCGATCCGACACATGACCTCGAAAATTTCATCACCGGTTTCGTAGAAATTTACAAACTGACCTTTGCCCCCGAATAAAGCTGACGTGGAGCAAAAATTACACCCCACCGGACACCCGACCGAAGGGACTAAAATCGCTGCTGTATCTCCGGGTTTGCCAGCCAGGTTATACCCCAAACACCGGGTACCGTTTGCGGAAAGTACGTGGGGATGTTTTACGGGCGCCTTTGTATCCTGACCGAGGAACTGTTTGAACCATTTTACACCATCTCCTTTTACAATATGATCGACATCGATGCTCTCTTGAATTCCGGCCTTGTTTGCAATGTGACCGCCAACCACAATCCTAGCATGGGGTAGGTGTTGCCGGATGAGTTTACACATTTCTCCAACCTTTCCGACATTCGGGATGATAGAACTGATACCGACAATATCGTAGTCATTTTGCCGGATCTCTTCGGTGAACCGTTCAAGGGTCGGGAAATCGAGCAACGTGCAGGGGGCTTTGATGTTTTCCTGGATCAGCATTAACCCAAAGGATCGGTGAAACATTCGAAGAGAAAATCCCTTTTGAATTCGCGTAACCTGGTTGTGGTACAGCTCCATGGGATTGATCTTCCGACTGCCGTATTCGTCGTTTTGGGCATAGGGGCCGAAAACACTTGACAACAGTACCCTGGCGCGGGTTCCAAGGGGATGAACATGTTCTTTTCTATCCATTTCTGCTCCTGAATAAGGGTGTAATGAAAGCAAATACAAGCAGAGTCTATCAAGACACGGAGGATGGTTGTTTGATTTGATCCAGATCGGTCAAGTGTAGACTCGTAGACGTTTGATAAAACGAAAAGGGCATTCCCGAATAATTCGACGAAATGCCCTTTTTTATCCTAAGTAATCTTATCTTAAGTTACTGTGACATTTACTGCAGAAGGACCTTTTTGCCCCTGCTCGATGTCAAAAGTAACGCGATCACCTTCGTAAAGAGCCTTAAATCCGGTCGCATTGATTCCGGAATGATGAACAAATACATCCGGACCATCTTCCTGTTCAATGAAACCGTAGCCTTTACTGCTGTTAAACCATTTTACAACGCCAGTAGCCATAGTGACACCCTCCTTTCAAAAAATTCTCATGGTTCCAAACTTCAGGTTGCCACTTTGACAAATGGATTTTTCCTTAAGAACGAAACCGGTCCGTCAATCAAGAACGAGCCTTTATTGATTGAATGGACAATAACACATAAATTTGAGAAATCAAGCTGATTATTCGATAATTCTGCTATTGGTGAATCGTAAGGGGCGAAAATATTTTCGCTTTCCATATCTCAATAACGGTATCAGAATTAATTGATTTGACTATTTATATTTCGAAGTTGCGATTATTACCAACCAAATGATAGATTACCCATCATATCGGATTAAAATTTCAAAAAATAAGGCCGTTTAACCATTATGGCCTCGTAAAAAGTTAGAAAAACGAATTTTTTACGAGAGTGTTTAGTATTTGGTGTTTAGTGTTTAGCACACCAACAAGCTGATATCACATGGTTTATTTTTCTCTAAATACTAAACACAATACACTAAATACTTGATGAATTCGACTTTTTACGAATTCATCAACCATTATTGCTGAAAATAATAAGGATTCTGAAAATGATACCAAATGAAGTCGAACAAGTTGTGAAGAGCCGCTACGAAAGATTCGCTGAAACAGGCGGCAGCAAGGAGTCCTGTTGACCCAGTAAGCAACAGTCCAGTTCGGGCTATGCAGTTGGTCAAGGACTTTATAGCACGGAAGTTCTCTCCACGGTTCCGGAGATTGCGCTCAACCTTTCACGGGGTTGTGGTAACCCCACCGGCTTTGCGAGCCTTAAGATCGGAGATGTGGTTGTGGATTTCGGTTGTGGCGGTGGAATTGATGTCATTTTGGCTGCCCACATGGTCGGGGAACAAGGGAAAGTGGTCGGAATAGATTTTTCTCCGGAAATGATCGAACGGGCAAAGCAGGCTGTAGTCGAGTCTGGGTTGCAAGAGCGAAGCATCGAACTACGTGTCGGTGATATGGGGCAGTCGAAACTTCCAGACAGTTTCGCTGATGTCGTGATATCGAATTGTGTCATCAACCTATGCCCAGACAAAGAGGCAGTCTATGAAGAAGCCTTCCGAATACTGAGATCTTATGGACGACTCGCCATCTCAGATATTGTTCTGACCGAGGATATCGATTCTCGGTTGCGAGAGCGATTTCAGTCAACATGGTCTGGGTGCTTAGGAGGAGCCATACTTGAAGACGATTATTGGGGAACGGTGAGCAAAGCAGGCTTTACCGAGATTCGGATTGTAACGAGTTACACCCTCACCGAAAAAGAACTCAAGGCAATGGCTTGCTGTCCAGGCGAAGAATTCACTCCCGCTCCAGCGGAGGAGGACATTGCTGCCGTACAAGGGAAGGTGATAAGTGTTAAATTTACAGCCATTAAACCTTCCCCATAGCAACCGATGTGAAAAAGAAGGCGCTCATGAAATATTCGCAGCTGTTTTCTCCAATCACTATTAGAAAACACGAAATTCCAAACCGCGTGGTGCTCGCCCCTATGGGAACACGGTTTAACCACCACGACGGCAGCGTGTCTGAACGCTATGTCAATTATATTCGTGCACGGGCACAAGGCGGTGCAGGACTCCTGATTACCGAAAATACGCATTTGCGCCATGAATACACGCAAACCTCATCCATGGGCGCTTACCACGATCGCCTGATATGCGGGATGAGCCGCCTGCCTCATGCCGTTCATCCCTTTGGCAGCAAAATTGTTCTACAGATATCCATTCACGGCGGAACCGCCCAGGAGCGGGTGATCGGGACGCGACCGGTGGCTCCATCGGCAATCGAAAGCCCCTTATACCCGCAGATCCCTCGGGAGCTTACCTTAGAAGAAATAGAGACGCTGATCGATGCATATGTTCAAGGTGCATGGCGGGGATGGCGAGCCGGTTTTGACGGCGTGGAAGTCCATGCGGCTCACGGCTATCTTCTCACCCAGTTTGTCTCCCCCCATACTAACCATCGCAAGGATGCATACGGCGGCAATTTTGAAAGTCGAATGCGAGCACCCTCTGAAATCGTAGATCGAATTCGAAAGGTTTGCGGAGAGGACTTTATCATCGGTTTTAAATACAATGGGTACGAAAATTTATCCGATGGCGTGGATCCGTCTCTGGCCTGTCGAATCGGTCTTCACATGGAGAAAGTCGGTGTCGATTATCTTCACGTGGCAAGCCTTGGGGGACCCATTAAAATGGGTGAGGACCCCAGATATCCGGCCGTTCCCTCCTTGTACAACCTGGACCGGAATCCCCTTGTCGAACTGGCGGAAATGGTAAAAGCTGAAGTGACGTTGCCGGTGATCGCTACGGGTGGCTTTAACCGAGCCGAGGATGCTGAAGCCGCCCTGGAGCGAAATGCTGCAGATCTCGTTGCCGTGGGCCGGGCTTTTCTGGCGGACCCGGACTGGGGCTACAAAGCACGCCATGCTCGCCCCGAAGAAATCCGCCCCTGCATTAAATGCAATCAGTGTCATGTTTTTATGTCAAAGGGCCACTTGACACGATGTGCCATCCACCCCGCGTTGGGCGAACTGGATGAGCGCAGCGTGGGACTCTCCAATCGACAAAAACATGTAGTGGTGGTCGGTTCAGGCCCCGGCGGTTTGGAAGCAGCGATCACCACAGCAGCGAGAGGACACCGGGTCACACTATATGAGAAAGATACCGAAGTCGGCGGCAATCTTCGTATCGGATCGCTGCCTTTTTTCAAAGAGGATCTTCGTCATTATTTCGACTATGCCCGGCGTCGATTGGAGGATAGCAGTGTTGAAGTGGTGCTTAACCGGGATGTGGATGTAGAATACCTCAAAGATCTGGCACCTGATGTTATCATCGTGGCCGCAGGAGCTGAAATGGTGCCTTTGACTATGCCCGGCGGTGATCAGGCGATTTTGGTGGTGGACGCCCTCTCCGGTCGAAAGCCGTTGGGCGAGCGGGTTATTTTGCTGGGTGCAGGTTTCGTTGGGTGTGAGGTCGGATGGCACTTTGCGCACGAGGGTCGTAGCGTTCAATTAATCGACATTTTGCCCGAGGAAAGACTGCTGGCAAATGAACATCCGCTCAATCGCGCCACCCTGTTCCATCAATTACAGCAGGCAGGGGTGTCTATAGAATGTAATACAACTCCCATCGAAATTTCCGATCAGGGAGTGATCGCTTCATTTCCAGATGGAGAGAAAAAACAGTTTGCAGCCGACAGTGTTGTATCCTGTTTCGGCTTCAGACCGCGCCGAAAACTGCATGAAAAGCTCAGAACGCTGGAGAAAAACTGGGATGTGCATGCCATCGGTGATTGTGTGAAAGTAGAAAATTTTTATCATGCCATTCAGTCAGCATTTCAATTAGCCTGTCGCATAGGGAGTGAGTACCTTTGAAAATTTCCTCTGCTTGCAGAAATTTAGGCTGGCTGTAGTGATCAAGCCTTGGAACGCACCATCAGCACTGAGGCAGATGCATTATTGGCCACTTTGTCGGGCAGAGAACCGAAGAGCCACTGGCGCAAGCCCCATTCATTCGACGCTCCAATGATGATGAGATCATAATCGACAGAGGCATTGAGGATGGCATTGCTGACGTCGGTGTCGATTACGGCGGAGATTTCAGCTGTAACGCCTGCTTCTCTAAGGGCGTCGTGCGCGAATTCTTCGGCCAGGCCCTGGAAAAATTGCAGGCTTTCATGATCGAATTCCGACTTGGCGGCGGAATGCCCTTGGCCAACCTGAACCGTCATGGCCGTAACGGTGGCTCCCCATTGCGTGGCCAAAAAATCGCCCACTCTTAATCCCAGCTTTGAATGCGGGCCGCTGCCAATAGGCACCAGAATACGGTGGATCGTATTCAGCCCATTATCCTTGAGCACTAATACATCATGATTGGCAAGTTTAACCACACCGGCAACATTGGTGCCGCGTTTAGGAGAGTTTTGAACCTCACCCGTCCATCCCATGAGGATCCAGTCGGGTTGTTCTATATCCGCAATACTGACGATGGCCGATGGCACATTGTGGGCAACCAAGGTATTGGCGCGGGCACGTACCCCCTTCTCGGCGGCTTGTCTGGATGCAACGTCCAAGATTGTTTCCTGTTCCAGCCGCCTCTGCTCAAACTCCAAGCGACCCGCCTCCAGCGGTGTTTGCACCGGAACGCTCACAACATGTGCTAGATGCAGCCTTGCCCTGCGGGCCTTGGCCAGTGCCGTTCCCACCATAAGCAATGATCGCTCAGTCTCAGGATTTGACAATGGCAGAAGAATAACAGGGAACGCTTTGCGTCGGTTGGCCTTATAATCTTCAGCCCTAGCCACAAGTGGCTCAATAACTTTCTGCTGCCATAACACGTTGGACGCACCCACTAATTGCGTTTGTCCGCGCAGGAAGAGGACGTACCAGATAAGGGTTCCGGCGATTATTCCTAATCCGATGAGCATTGTCGGTCGGCTCGTGATGCCCATGACGAAAAGGCAGCCCAGCAAACCAAGTATGGGAACAAGGGGGTACAGAGGGGTTCTAAAACTGGGCTTATACCAGCTCTGCTCGGCATGCCGCATGACCATACAGGCCAGAGAGATGAAGGCATAGAGTAAAAGGCTCAAAAAAGCGCCGACTTCTGCGATAATCTCCAGATGCGATCCTAAAATTACCAGCAGGATCATGGTCAGTCCGCCGGTCACCAGAATGGATCGATACGGTGTCCTGAATCGACGGTGGATTTGATTGAACCAGTCGGGCATAAGGCCGTCGCGGCCCATGGCGAAACTGATCCTGGAGGCAGCCATGATGCTGGCATTGGCCGAGGAAACGGTGGCAAAAATGCCGCCCAGCAATATAAGAGAATAACCGGTTTTGCCCATCAACATATACGCCAACTCAATAAGTAT
>CAYSUA010000189.1:8786-10054 GCA_964433795.1 uncultured Desulfobacteraceae bacterium
TAGCATGGTTGGATCGTTGTAACGGCGAAGTCCTACGACACAGATCTCAATCGCCAAGTATACCACAGTTACCACGGCAACCGAACCGACGACCGCTATCGGCAGGTTGCGATCGGGATTTTTTATCTCCTCGGAAACAGCGGAAATTTCAGCAAAACCCATGAACGTTACAAACAGTACCGGTGTAACCATAAGGAACCCGGAAATCCCAATCTCAGGCGGTATCAGGGGCCGCAGGTTATCCAGGTCAACGGAAAACACCGCTCGCACGAAAAAGACTGTAAGAATAGCGAGAAGCGCTGCTACGATGACGTTCTGGGTACCACCCGTCTCTTTAGCGCCGATGTAGTTGAGCCCGGTCAGCAAACCTGTCATGATCAAAGCTAGTACGACGTGCGGAATAGGTAATAAATCCGCCACATAGTATCCAAACCCCACCATATAGAAGGCCGATGCAAATATGAGGCTCAACCACAGACATCCCCCCATAACCGCGCCCATCATCGGGCCGAAGGACCTTACAACGAACAAGTAGCCGCCCCCGGCCAAAGGCATGCCGGTGGACAGCTCGGACATGCAAAGCGCGATCAAGATGGCCACAAGGCCGCAAAGGGCAAATGCGAGCACTACAATGGGTCCGGCTTTAGCTGCGGCAATGCCTGGTAACACAAAAATGCCCGCGCAGATCATCGTGCCGATTCCAATCGACATAGCCGCGCCAAGACCCAACTCACGCGCCAATTCCGTACCAGTATCGGAGTTCGGCATATTTCCATTCATATTTTCAGCCATTCGCGAAACTCCTCCTTAAATTAAATTAAATCTATCCCAATAATCAGGATATTGTCAATTAAGATTGGCTTATCTGGATTTTTGATCCGGAAAGATAGCCTTCTGAATTTTATGGGTACTGGCAAGAAGTCCGTAATATTTGAAAGCTATATTTTTGCGTTATTTTCTTTTTAGATCTCAGATGTTATCGTTAAGTGCTATCTTAATAAATCTGAAATCTAAGGTATTGGATACAATATAGAATTACCCGGTTATGCAGAAACCTCAAGTTATACACATGCGGCTTTGAAGATAATCCAATTCGCGGATGTATGAAACTCATGCATAAGGGAGCGTAACACCGAACAGGGCTTCGAGATTAACAAAACATCCCTGAGAATTAGATGGTTAGAGTTATTTGATACTGCTTCACGCTGTTCATTGTAACGCTCCCTAATACACTCAAACAGTCACACGCGCACGAATCGGATCACCTC
>CAYSUA010000190.1:0-4837 GCA_964433795.1 uncultured Desulfobacteraceae bacterium
ATGGCTTAAATCTCTGCAGAACGTGCGTCGGAACCATTCAAGAGATCCACCGCCGGCACCCACCATTCTCATGACCAGCCAACGATTCTGATAGGCATGGGTGCGAAGGAGGTGATCTTTGTCGATCAGCGGTCGATCCAGACAGAGGACAAGAATCTCTGTGGTTCCGGACGTGTTCATGAGCATACCCGGTTCCGTAACCCCGATTCCCACCGTTGCACAAGTCGTATCGTTTGCTCCGATTACCACGGGGATGCCTTTTGGTAGCCCTGTCAAACGTGAAATGGTTTCATCGATCTCACCGGTGACGGTTTCGGAACGGGTTACAATCGGCAGCTTGTCCCTGGAAACTCCCATTTCACTCAATAACTCTTCATGCCAATCACCATAGCCCACGGTATCGTAGAGACCGGTAAATGATGCATTGCTGGGATCAATGGTGAATTTTCCGGTCAACCGCTTCATGAAAAAACTAACTGCATGGCCGAAGACAACATCGTTACGATGATAAATATCGGGATGATGGTCGCGAATCCATAGCAGGCTGGTTAATGATATGCCGCCTGGAAAGGGCAGGTTTCCGGCGATATTCAGGAATTTTTCTTCTCCCACCTGCTTAAGTGCCCACCTGGCTTGCCGATAACTTCTACGGTCCATGTGGAGAATGATGGGGGATAAAGCATTGCCGCCGGCATCCATGGGAAGTAGAGACGGGCAGAGGGTCGAAAAAGAAATGCCTTCAATTTTGCGGATGTCTTTTAATTGGGAACAAGATTGAACAAAAGCGTCCCACAGGGTTTCGGCCTCAATCTCTACCATGGTTTTAGATTTGACAATGGGAAAGTATGAAACTTTGGCATTGTCAACGATATCCAAATTCCGGTTCAAAATGCAGGCCCGTACGGATTGGGTGCCCACATCGATTGCCAGAATGTGCTCGATCTTCGAATCTCCATCCCGAATCGACTTCATAGAATCTCCGTGTTTGATACTCGTTCTTCGATCCTGGATACTCGATAATTAATACAGCCAGCAACCGCAAAACTCCATAATAGAGTATCGAGTATCAAGCATCCAGTATCGCATATCGCGAATCGATGCACTGTTTATTCCAGCACTACTCCCAACCTCCGGACAGTCACCGCCAATGTCTGCCCGAAGAGAAAATCCATCATATTCGAATCCATCCCTCCTTTTTCGGAGAGAAGAGATCGCAAATGGGCCTCGTACCGGACCAGAAACCGGATCTCTTCTACTTTGCTTTTGTCGCGGCCTTTCCCATTGTCCAAAAGTTGTCGGATCCGGTCATAACTGCATTGATTTTGATGGTCGATAATGAGATCCCAGATGTCTTTGGTTTCAAAAAGAAGATCTTTTCTGGTAAGGCGGTTCCGGTCATAGAGATTTTCAATAGCTGTTGTATCCCAGCATTGAAGCGCCTTGCATTCGATGGGTCGATTGTCGTAGATTCCGCACGCCGCTTTTTCTTCATCCAGAAAAATACAGCTCCGGGAATTATTTTTACTTCTTATTTTTATAATATCTGAAACGGATGAAACAACCCGATTTTTAACGTTATCAAAGGCGGGTTCTCCTTCTCGGATGGTTACCAGTGATTTACATAATATCTTTCCACTTTTAATGAGATGGGCGTCCTGCTCGTGCAATGCCGGACCGCCTTTGCCACAGCAGGTTCCGCATTGAATGCAGTGCGTCCGGTCCGGATTTTTCATGGGTTGACCATAACAGATATGGATATGGGCTGCAATCCGCCCACGGCGAACCCAACAAAGAAAAAGGCCGTCTGTGTGGTACAGACGGCCTTTGCGTTTATCTGCGCAAACCTGCTTCCTATTTGCCTAACCCGGAACCTGATTGATTATTGAAGATTGAATATTTGTTGAATCGCTTCGCTCTATCTTTATAATATTAATCGATAGATTTCCTCCAATTTTCAATATTCAATCGAAAATATTCAATGGTTCAGGATAGAGAAAGCATGCCAATTATTGTTTTGCCACTAAATGCACAAAAATTACGATTAAGACACGAATACTTGTCAAAACTCGGCATCGTTCATCTGCTTCAAGATCCGATACCGACGATTGACATCCTCTTCGATCTGGGCGCGCAGCCTCTTGGACTCTTCGGGGAATGTGCCCTCCAGGGAAGAAAACCGGATTTCACCCATGATGAAATCCTGGATCGTTCCGTCGGGCTCCTTGGATTCCAAGGTAAAGGGATTTTTCCCTTCATCTTCCAAGGCCGGGTTATACCGGTAAAGAGGCCAGTAGCCGGACTCGACAGCCAGCTTGGATTCTTCCTGGCTTTTGCCCATTCCTTTCTTGATTCCCTGATTGATGCATGGTGAAAAGGCGATGATCAATGAGGGCCCGGGATGCTTGTCCGCTTCGGTGAAGGCCTTCAGTACCTGCTGTTTGCTGGCTCCCATGGAAATGGATGCCACATACACATAGCCGTATGTCATGGCGATTCTGCCCAAATCCTTTTTCCCGATCTTTTTCCCGGAATAGGCGAATTTCGCCACGGCTCCGGAAGGGGTTGCCTTTGAGGCCTGCCCGCCGGTATTGGAGTAGACCTCGGTATCCATCACCAGGATGTTGACGTCTTCTCCGGATGCAATCACATGGTCGAGGCCACCATAGCCGATGTCGTATGCCCAACCGTCGCCACCCATGGCCCATACCGATTTTTTCGTATAAAGATCCCCCATTTTGTAAATCTGCTCCAGAAGATCGTTTCTTTCGGTTTTTGCCAGGATTGCTTTAAGTTCATCCCCATATTGCTTGGATGCCTCTGCGTCGTACATCCCCTCGAGCCATCCGTTCATGGCGGCTTTGATCTCATCGGGGATATCGGTGGCTACCGCTTCCTGCAGCAGATCGGCTAATTTTTTCCGACGCTGCCGGTATGCCACCGCAATACCGAAGCCGAATTCCGCATTATCCTCAAACAGCGAGTTGCCCCAGGCGGGTCCATGACCTTCTTTGTTCACGCTATACGGAACTGACGGTGCGGATCCGCCCCATATGGAGCTGCATCCGGTTGCGTTGGCGATAATCATACGCTCGCCCAATAGCTGGGTGAGCACCTTTACATACGGTGTCTCCCCGCATCCTGCGCATGCTCCGGAGAACTCCAGAAACGGTTTTTGGAACTGACTTCCCTTGACTGTTGTGCGTTTCATGAGACCGTCTTTATACGGAATGGTCAAAGAGAAATCGTAGTTTGGAATTTGGACTGCTTGCTGGGAGTCGATGGGTCGCATGACCAGGGCTTTTTTCTTGGCCGGACAGATATCGGCGCAATTGCCACATCCCTGGCAATCCAGGGGGTTGACCTGGATGCTGAATTTCATGCCTTTTAGATCTTTGCCTAAAGCGTCAATGGTTTCAAAGGCTTCAGGTGCCTCTTTGAGCTCTTCATCCGTTGCCACAATAGGTATGATGGCGGCATGGGGGCAGACAAAGGAGCACTGATTGCACTGGATACAGTTTTCTTGAACCCACTCCGGAACATTGATGGCCACACCCCTTTTTTCATATTTGGAAGTGTCCACCGGAAAAATACCTGCGGGATCGAACGCGCTCACCGGAACCTGATCCCCTTGCTGGGATTGCGCCGGCCGCATGACGGCATTGACGAATTTCGGAGCGTCAGACCATTTCTTGGCCTCGCCCATGGCATCTTTCCAGGAATCCGGATAGCTTATCTCAATTAGATTTTCCAGTGTATGGTCCACAGCGGCCACATTCATTTTAACGATGTTTTCGCCTTTCCTGCCGAACATTTTCTGAATGGAGTCTTTGAGATAACCGATGGCCTCGTCTAAGGGAAGCACCTTGGCCAGATAGAAAAACGCGGTCTGCATGATCATGTTGATCCGACCGCCGAGTCCCACGCTTTCAGCGATTTTTACCGCATCCACATTGTAGAACTTCAAATTCTTTTCTGCTATGGATTTTCTCATGGCAGCCGGAAGCTTTTCTTCCATGTCCTCCAATGTCCAGGCGGAATTCAATACGAATGTCCCCCCCGGTTTGATCCCTTCCAGCACATCGTAAATATCGACATAGGTGGGATTGTGGCAGGCGATGTAGTCTGCCGTGTTTACGAAATAAGTGGACTGGATCGCATCGGGCGAAAAGCGAAGATGGCTCAGGGTCAATCCACCGGATTTCTTTGCATCGTAGGCGAAATAACCCTGTGCAAACATGTCGGTGTTGTCACCGATGATTTTGATGGCGGTCTTGTTCGCTCCCACGGTTCCGTCTGCACCCAGTCCCCAGAATTTACACTGTACGGTGCCTTTCGGGCTGGAATCCACGTTCTCCCCAACATCCAGAGAGGTGTAGGTGACGTCATCGATAATGCCCACCGTGAAATGATTTTTCGGCTGATCGGATTTCATGTTGTCAAAGACGGCCATGACCATGGCGGGTGAGAAGTCTTTTGAGCTCAGGCCGTATCGACCCCCGATGATTTTTGCGGTTTTGCCTTGTTCGAGAAAGGCCGTGCAGACATCGGTGTAAAGCGGCTCGCCCAAAGCGCCCGGTTCCTTGGTTCGATCGAGCACGGTAACGGTTTTTGCCGTTTTCGGAAGTGCAGCCAGAAAATGTTCGGTGGAGAAAGGACGATACAACCGGACTTTCACCAGCCCCACCTTTTCGCCGTCTTTGGCTACATGATTGATAACCTCTTCGATGGTCTCACATCCAGAGCCCATGGCCACGATAACACGTTCCGCTTCCGGATCGCCAACGTAATCGAACAGATTGTAGGTTCTTCCGGTCAGGTCGCTTACTTTCTTCATGTT
>CAYSUA010000190.1:4854-10019 GCA_964433795.1 uncultured Desulfobacteraceae bacterium
ACCTTGATATAGAACGGGTTGCAGGCTTCCCGATTCTGGAAGAAAATATCAGGGGTTTGTGAGGTTCCCCTCAAATGGGGGTGTTCCGGGTTCATGGCTCGCGTTCTGAACTCTTGGATGGCGTCATGATTGGCCAGTTTGGCCATATCCGCGTAGTCGATGACTTCGATTTTTTGAACTTCGCTGGACGTTCGGAACCCGTCAAAAAAATGCAGAAACGGAATACTCGTATCTAATGTTGATAAATGCGAAATTAGGGCCATATCCATGACCTCTTGGACCGAATTTGAGCAGGTCATGGCAAATCCGGTCTGCCGACAAGCCATAACATCCGAGTGATCCCCAAATATGGACAGTGCGTGGGTTGCTACGGATCGAGCGGACACATGAAAAACCGACGGTAGTTGCTCCCCCGCGATTTTGAACATGTTGGGGACCATAAGAAGCAGACCCTGGGATGCGGTAAAGGTAGTGGTCATTGCTCCGGCAGCCAGAGCCCCGTGCACCGCACCGGCTGCGCCGGCTTCGGATTGGAGCTGTCTGACATCTATGGCCTGTCCGAAGATGTTTAATCGACCCTGGGCAGCCCATTGGTCTACGATTTCTCCCATTGATGTGGACGGCGTAATCGGATAGAGGGTGGAAACTTCGCTCATGCCGTATGCCACATGAGCCGCCGCTGTGTTTCCATCAACTGTTTGCATCTGTTTTTCCATTGTATACTCCTTATTTCCCTTTCATTTCTAAATATTTCGAGCTTATCAAAAATCCTTTCCGGATATGTTAGCCGGTGGATTGGGCGTATCGTCGAGCAAAATCAAAAAAAAGTTAATTTACCCGATTCAATACAGGATGTAAAGGTAAAAATGAGTGAGAATTAAAGGCCAAACGGTCATGAAAGGAGAAGAGAAGTGCTTTGTCGGTGATGAAAAATGACGGGGATTTCAATCCGTTTTCATTTGACTTGCCGGAGCATCTCGAGCAGCTCGTCACTCTTTTCCTCCATTCGGCGGGCTTCATCATCATCCTTCTCGTGATCATAGCCGAATAGATGAAGAATACCGTGAACAAGAAGCTGTGAAAGGCGTGCGTGCGTCGAAATGCCGGCGTCACCGCCCTCACGTCTGGCGGTTTCAACAGAGATGACGACATCGCCCAACAAATGCGGATTGAGATCTCCGAAACCGCCATCGCGCATGGGAAACGCAATAACGTTGGTCGGCCCCTGCCGGTTGAGATATTCTTTGTTTAGGATTGCGATTTGTGGATCGTCGATAATGAGGATGGAAAGCTCTCCGTCAGGAGAGTCCAAGGCGTTTAAGACGGCCTGTGCTTTCTTCTCTATTTTCTTCAGAGACATCTTGAAGATGCCTTGCTTGTTGTCGATCAGTATTCCCATTTCTCGTTTTCCCTCTGCCGGCCGCAGCGCTTTCGGAATATTCGATGCGATGATGATGGATACCGTTCAGGATGGTGTTAAAGCTTTTCGCAATGTTGTTTAAGTCTTTTAACGTCAATTCACATTCTTCGAGTTGCCCGTCTGTAAATATTTGATTGGTAAGATTCTGAACCAAACCCTGGATTCTTGAAGGGGTGGGGTTGTCAAGGGTGCGGGAAGCGGCTTCGATGACATCGGCCAGCATTACCAGCGCAGCTTCCCGGGTCTGGGGTTTTGCCCCGGGATATCTGAAATTGTCGATATTGACGGCAGCTTCCCCTTTCTGCTGTTTTGCCTTTTCAAAAAAATACCGAATAAGGCTTGTCCCGTGGTGTTGACGTATGGTGTCGATGATGATTTGGCCCAGTTTATGTTCTTTAGCGATTTCAACGCCATCTTTGATATGAGAGATGAGGATCAAGCTGGACATGGATGGCTCAAGCTTGTCGTGTTTATTCTTTACGCCGGTTTGATTTTCGATAAAATAGAGCGGCTTTCTGATCTTTCCGATGTCGTGATAGTAACCGCAAACTTTTGCCAACAGCGAATTGGCCCTCATTTCAGATGCTGCCGCTTCAACCATTGATCCGACGATAACCGAGTGATGATACGTGCCCGGGGCCTCAATCATGAGTCGCCTGAGAATGGGTCGATCCAAATTGGCCAGCTCCAGAAGGGTAATATCGGTGGTATAACCGAAAGCGATTTCCACAAGCGGCGCGATGCCCGCGGCTAGGATACCGGCAACAATGCCCCCGAAGAAGGCAAAACCCCAATCCCAGAACAGTTTAAGTCCCATAAAATCGGTTAAATAGACATCAATGGCGGTGGCCAGGATCACATTGAGAAATCCGAGCTTCAGGCCGGCTTTGATAAAGACCTTTCTCTCGCGGCAATTTTGAAGCCAATAGGCGGCCATGGAACTGCTGATGAAGTAGTAGATGAAGATATCGAATCTATTCTGGAACACAAGGGCGGTGCTGATGGCCATGATCATGGCAAACGGTATGGCGAATCGAAGCCCGATGAACAGACACACCACCATTGTACCGGATGCCAACGGGATGCCGAAGGAGATGGACGGTGCGGAGAAGGAAAAGGATGATTGCGGGTTCAATGAGCCGGATAGGGATGCAAAAAATTTGGCAACAAAAATGAATGTGATGAACACGCACGTGATAAATAATAGGTTTTTATTTTCATATGCGGGATGCAACCGATTGGGATCCGTATATAGCGTGTATGTGGTTAACATCAAGCAGAGGATGATCATTGCAGCACCGATGCTGCTGGCCAGGAGCCGTTCTTTCCTTGTCTGACTGTGCAGCATTTTCAACTTCAGGAGCTGAATCTCCGTAACGATATTTCCTTCCCGAAGCAGCATCTCTCCGGCTTTGATTTTATAGAGGGTCGGATTGATCTTTTCCGCTGCCTTTTTCTTTCGTTCTTCGGTTTCGCTCCGGTTCAGGGTAACATTGGGCTGGATCAGTCTCTGACATAAATCAGCAATTAAATTCCTCAGGTTATAGTTCAGATTTTTCACCAGGGGTTGCTCCACCACCCGAACCATGGTTTTTGCCTGGTCAAGCCCGTAAAACTTCTTGAGTCCTTTTGCCACCGTTTCTGTTTTGGTACCGATTTTTCGAAGCACAATACCCTTATCCGCTTCTCTTAAAAGAATTTCCTTGTTGGCCACCACTCCATTTTTCAAGATTTCAGCCAGGATTTTTTTAATGAGATTTGAAACCGAATCTGAAAAATTTTCATTAATAAGAAGTGAATATGCGCCCTTACTGATGCCGATGCCGATTTTTTCTTCAAAACCTTTTTTCTTTTCCCAGATCTGCTTTTGCAAATCCGCCTCTGACGCAGCGGGTTCGGTTGCTTTTGCTACCGATGCCTCGGCAAGCGTTTTTTCCTTGGGTTTTTCAGAAGGATTGATAACGGCTTGAAGCTCTTTAAATGCTTCACCAATCTGCAGGCCCATTTTTGACGCAAGGGTTATATCATGATCATATACGGTCAATACCGCATCTGAAGCTCTTCTGCGGTTTTCTTCGGTGGCTACCCTGTCTTCCACAAGGAAATCTTTTGAAGCTTTGATGTCCCTTTCGGCCACGTCTCCCAGCTCATATGATCGCTGGATCATAACCAGGTTGGGGGAAAGGATGAGGATAAAGATGATGGTGACTGCCGTGAGCAGACCCCATTTAATCCCAATGCTTGAACCCAAAAATGAGTTGACTGTATCTTTGCTTGTTCCTGTCTTCATCGGTTTTTGCTTATTAAATCAAAAAGTGTATTCATGTAAATGTAAATCTTTATTTTTTCCATTGTGCTGTTTCTTGCAAAACCTATGCAAAAATCATCAATTAGGGCGAAATTATTTGGAATTCTCCCTATTCCGAGTTTTTTTTCTTTCCATCGGTTTCATGCGCTTCATAGGCTTTGATGATTTCCTGGACCAGTTTGTGACGAACCACATCGATTTCGGAAAAGTACACCATCTTCATCCCTTTGATATCCTTTAGGATATTCTTTGCCTCGACAAGACCGGACAAACGATCCACCGGCAGGTCAATTTGAGTGATGTCACCAGTGATGACGGCCTTGGAGTTGAATCCGATTCGGGTCAAAAACATCTTCATCTGTTCGGAAGTGGTGTTTTGCGCCTCATCTAAAATGACAAATGCGTCATTCAGGGTTCGTCCGCGCATGAAGGCAAGGGGCGCCACCTCGATAATTCCCTGCTGAAGCAGGCTCGAGACTTTTTCAAAGCGCATCATATCATGGAGCGCATCATAGAGGGGTCTAAGATAGGGATCGACCTTTTCCGCCAGATCTCCGGGTAAAAACCCGAGAGCCTCACCGGCTTCCACCGCCGGCCGCGTGAGAATGATTCGAGTCACCTGTTTGCTGGAGAGTGCCGAGACAGCCATGGCCATTGCCAGATAGGTTTTCCCGGTTCCTGCCGGTCCGATTCCGAAAACAATGTCATACCTGCGGATGGCATCGATATACTCTTTCTGCACCGGGCTTTTGGGGGTGATGGACTGCTTTTTGGATGTAATAAATACCGTATCCAAGAAAATTTCTTTTAGTTTTGCGCGATCATCATTGCTCAATACCCGGACGGCATAATCGATATCCTTTGGATATACCGGGTACCCGGCCTTCAACAATCCATAGAGCTGCTGAAGGATATTTTCGGCGAGGCTTGCCAATACCGGATCACCTTGGATATGAACCGTGTTGCCTCTGGTATGAATCCTCACGTCGATGGCGTCTGATATTCTTTGGAGGTTTAGATTATGCTCTCCAAAGAGTTGCCGTGCGAGGTCAATATCCGGGAAGGTTTGCTGGGCCTGCTGCGTCTCTGAACTGTCGTCCGTATTGCTTTGGGATGCCATACTCATCATGTTATCAATCTTGGAAGCGATGACCGGTAAAGCCGAAAATACACTCGAATTCTCGAAGCGCCGGATCGCTTATTCAGACGGGTAACATAACTATCACAACTCATAAATCAATTGCAATCGACAAATTCAAGTTTGCTTCCGAGGCTTTAAAAACCCTTGACTCAAAAAGGGGGCTTTGTTAATTAACTACCTGATACGGTTTGGAATTTAGCATTTTTCGGATATCGTTGCTCCGGTTGTTACACCCAAAATGGGGTTCTTTCGTAAAAAAGTTGAAAATCATCAAACGTCAATAATTGTATGAAAAA
>CAYSUA010000191.1:0-5803 GCA_964433795.1 uncultured Desulfobacteraceae bacterium
CTGATTTAGCTTGGTTGACATAGCGGTTTACTAACCAGCCCTGTGAACGGTTACGCCCCTTCTTGAGAGTAGATACACCATCTGCTAGATTTTCTTTTTCTTCTTGAGTTAAAAATATAAAAACACTTTTTCCAGCCCTTAAATGGTCTTCTATTTCCTTTTTTAAATGTGATATTTTCTCTTTGTATCTGTTTGACGCTTCAACATTGTAACATCCTCCATCGCTCGTGGTAAAACTTACCCAATCCCCCCATGGTCTTAATGAATCTGGTGAAATTAATAAAATATCAGCATCCATTAAAGATAAAGGTTTATGAAAATCAATATAATTATCATCTTTACCAGGTATATCGTACCCTATTGAAAATATTTGTTTGTTCATGTTTCCTCACATAACATTATAGATTATGTAGATTCTACATTTTGTGAGTAAATGTAGAAAACCCTACAAAGTGGTACTAAAACAAGAGTAATGGAGATTCTCCTCAAGTATCAATAATTTATATTAATATCAAGGTATTATATTAAATCAGAGAATTTGGGTCGATTCCCTTAATTCAGTAAAATTCTACATTTTGTTGCTATTTTAATACTTATGTAGAATCTACATAAGTATATCCATCAATTTTTTCAATCGTCCAATGGGCTCTTTACCCCCAACCTGTTCTTTGTCGCCACATGGGTGTATATCATAGTGGTAGGTGCAGCGGTTTTCCATTGAGTATCCAATTTCGCGTTGGTTTGTGTCTTGCTATAGGCCTTGCGTTGTATCGGCCATTCCAAACATAATCAGCTATGAGCTATGTGTTAGTGGTGGAGAAGGAGATTGAGCATTCATGTCCTCGGATCAAGTCAACGAATAAATAGCAAAACACCATAAACGGGTCAAGATTATTCGCCTTCGCCTGAATACCCTGCTGCTTGTCGGAGCGAATTGGTCTTCGCCCAAGGCTTCGACCCAACAAGGCGGAGATGCCGTTTGAGGGGCTGCAAGGATGATCGGTCTTCGCCTCCGGCTTCGACCCGACAAAGAAGGCAAAGCCTGGTACGCCGACTTGTCTCGCCGAAGTCATAACGAAGGCGGAAGCTCGGTAGAGAGAAGGCGTGTTAGGGTTAGGGCGCAATTCCGCTTTGATACCCCGCAGCGTGCTGTGAACCTAACGGAGGCCTTCATTTTTCACTCGCCATTACTGTTTGTCAAGAATGAAGATCCCGATGAATTCCACATTGGTGACAAGGCTCTTATACTTTCCAGATCGCCTTAACAATTATTGAACTGATCATAGCGAGCAATATGCTGATAAGGTTTCCGGCTAAAAAGTATGTGTTGGAAATTTCTGTATTCTGTTCTTCGTGGAGGCGTGTGCCCAATTTCATTGCTGCAAAGGCGATGAGGATCTGCGGATAGCCATGAATGAGCGCGGTGAACAATACGAGCCGCTCCAGTATACCTTTGAGGATCGATGTAAGATCCCACGCCTTTAAACCCTTGGGACCCAGATATCGGTTCATTACAGGGAATACGATCAGTCCCACTGCTTCCTGACAGATAAAGACAAGCAATACTGGAATATACTGCAACATAATCTCTCTCGCGTGCGACTACTGTGCCAGTTCCATTATGGCTTCCTTCAAAGCCCGGTACTCCTCAATCAAAAGGTGCCTACGGCGTTTCCATATTTGTGTCCTGTTTTTAGCATGCATGACACCGACTTCCTCGTTGTGAGGGTTGGCGAGCATATCGAAAATCAGGAGACCATCTCCTGTATCCCACCGACCAGTCAGGCCATCAAGAACCAGAAATAATCGGTTGAGTTGGTTCATAGTGTGAGCGTCTGGAAGGTCAAAGCGGAACCGTGGCTCGCCCCTGCGCTTGTCGGTTAGGATCTCCCTGGCTTTCGTTAGTCCGGCCCCCATCATTGTATGAGCTTTAAGCCGATTGATGGGTGTGTCTATTGCGCCATGAGCCGCAACGTATCTGATCTTGAACGCCAAACCTTTGCGAAGGATCGTCTCTTCCATATAGAAAATGGCTTCAATCACAGCATGGAGAGACGTGGCTATGCCCTGGAATTCGTCTCCCAATGTTACCGTATAGGGAGAGATGATATCATGTTCCAGCTTCTGGTTGCACAAAGAAACAAGCCCCATGAATTCCTTGCGTAGTTGTCGTACGTCATGTTTGCTGCTTCCAATTACGTCGCCCATCAAGATGTACCGCTTTGCCATAACTATCTCCCACACGCTGGGCTAAAGTATCTTGCCACATGTTTCATAAATAGTGTAACATGCACCATTGTTTCATAAATAGTGAAACACAATAATACGCTGAAGTCAAGTGATACAAAGTTGTTTGTATCATCATTGTTGTAACAAAAGATCCCATTGCTGTATGGTATGATTGTTCTCATGCCGAACGAAGGGCATGTAAGGTTAAAAATAGCCAAATTTCCATTTACAATATTTTTTCTTTTTCATTCTGTAAATCAAAGGCATATTTTGCACCGAAATATGCTGCCATTAAAGTGGTAAGGGCTGGTAAATATATGGTAAACAAAGCCTTTAGATTATGCGTTAGTGGTGGAAAAGGAGAAGAAGATTGAACATTCATGTCCTCAGATCAGGTCAACGAATAAATATCAAAACACCTTAAACGGGTCAAGATTATTCCTTAATTTGAACTAGAAGATGGAATATATGAGATTTGTCTATGATTTCAGTTAATGGTAAGGTGCGAAACGTTGTTTAAACTGAATATTCAAATCGTTTAGTAAATGGTTTTTGGCGGGATGTTATGAACAAAATTAGAAAAGGACAAGATCTGGAGCTTGAAATCACGGGGATCGCTTTTGGCGGGAAGGGACTGGCAAAGGTTGACGGGTTTGCCGTGTTTGTGGCACAGGCGATACCCGGAGACCGGGTGCTCGTGCGGATCACCCGTAAGAAAAAGCAATATGCAGAGGCAAGAGTGCTTGAAATCCTGGAGGAATCCACGGATCGGATTGATGCCCCTTGCCCGTACAGCGGTACTTGCGGCGGCTGCTCCTGGCAGTTTCTAAAATATGAAAAACAGCTGGAATACAAACGGCAGCATGTGGCTGAATCCATTGAGCACATTGGATTGATCAAGGGGGTTCCGGTACATCCGACGCTCCCTTCCCCGTTGTCATTCGGCTACCGCAACAAAATGGAGTTTTCCTGCTCGGATCGCAGGTGGCTGTTGAAGGAGGACTTGGGAAATCCGGACATGGATATCAGTTTTGCACTGGGCCTTCATGTGTCGGGTACCTTTCATAAAGTTTTAGACACCCGGGCCTGCCTGCTGCAGCCGGATCTCGGTAATCGGATATTAGACGATGTCCGGGAATTTATGAAAAATTCCGACAAGCCGGTTTACGGATTGCGAAGCCAAGAAGGGTTCTGGCGTTTTCTGGTGTTGAGACATTCGGTAGCCTATGACCAGTGGATGGTCAATATTGTTACTAAGACGGAAGACGTGGAAGCGGTGAAACCGTTGACGGAAATGCTCACGGAGAAATATCCGTCTGTGGTTTCTGTGGTAAACAACATTACCGCCCGCAAGTCTAGTGTGGCCGTTGGTGAATATGAGGTTCATCTGGCAGGAGAGCAGATTATCCGCGATAGGATCGGTACGCATGAATTTGAGATTTCGTCCAACTCATTTTTTCAGACCAACACCCGTGGGGCCGAGCAGCTTTATAACATCGTAAAATACTATGGGGAACTTTCCGGTAAGGAAACGATTATCGATCTTTACAGCGGAACCGGCACCATACCCATTGTTTTGTCGGATGCTGCCAAAGAGATCATCGGGCTTGAGATTGTGGAAGGTGCGGTAAGAGACGCGCTAATGAACTGCCACAACAAAGGAATCGATAACTGCCGGTTTGTTGTCGGTGATATCAAGGACAGTCTTGAAGGTATTTCGGTCAAGCCTGAAGTGATGGTCATCGATCCGCCCCGGGCCGGGATGCACAAGGATGTGGTTAAGCAGATACTCGGGATTGTGCCGGATCGGATTGTGTATGTGTCCTGCAATCCGGCAACACTGGCGCGGGACCTGGAGATGATGAAGGAGAAGTACCGGGTGCTGGAGGTGCAGCCGGTGGATATGTTTCCGCATACCTATCATATCGAATCTGTTGCGAAGCTTGAAAGGTTATAGATCGATGGTATCGATTATCTGCGGGTTCTCCGGCTGCGTTGCAAGGATTGCCCGTTTCAACCCCGTCTTCGATTTGGTCAGGAGCAAATCAAAAATCGCCTTTCCACTCTCTATCTGATCCGGTTTTTCCGTTTGGTTGAAGAATGCAATCTTTTCGGCATGAACCGGGGCTCCTTTCATGATGCCTTTTTTATGAATGAGCACATCGATGATGGCGGTTTCTGTTACAGGATCTCCGATTTTCAGTCCGGTAAGCATCGAGAACTTTTCCGGTCGAAAAACCCATTGATCCGTTAACGGCTTTCCGACGGCATACAGGCCGGAAACAGCCACCAACGTCCGGGTACTTTCGGGGATGACCGGTTCATGTGGTGCAGGCGCTTTTAAGGGTTTTCCCGCAGCACCGTCGGCTTCCACGATAATCCACTGGAACAGGTCCGATTCCCGCAGCATATCCACGCTTTCAGGCTTGAGGCCGATCAGTTTACGCTTATCCGTGCTATATTCGGCTGCTGCTGTGGCATGCGGATATCCTTTAACCAGGTTTCGGGCCTGGCTCAGAACGTCTTCAACCGACTCCGAGGCTACAATGTGAGCGGACTGCTTTTGGGACGGCACATATATTTTGGTTGTCGTTGTTGTGATTACGGTCATGCCGGCATCTACCAACTCTTGTGCCAGCGCAAACATTAAACTGGTCTTTCCTCCTGCGCCCACCAAGCTGATTACGCCGCCATCTTCCAAAAGGAGTGCATGTTTCAATGAGGTCATAGGCTTTTTAGTGTTACCGGTTTGGCGGTATAGAGTCAGGATTGACTACCATTCGGTTTCAAATCGATATTTATAAAAACTTGCATTATCCTATTGGGGTGCCTATATGAAAATGATACCATAAGTCAAAAAGATAATTACTGAAGATTTATTTTTTTGTTTTGCGTGGATCAATCATCATGGTTAAGAGACCCACTGCCGGTGTTATTCTGGCTGCCGGGGAATCCAGTCGATTCGGAGAACCCAAACAGCTCACCAAATTGAACAATAAATGCCTGCTTGGGTGGGTTGTCGATGCCGCTTTGGCATCCGATCTCGAAACGGTCGTCCTGATACTGGGATTGGAGCATCAAAAAATTCTTCAGCGCTTGGGGGATAAGAAACGTCCGGATAAATTCCAAGTGGCAATCAACCCCCGATTTAGGGATGGACAGAGTCAATCGGTTGCGCTGGGAGTATCAAGGATCGCTGACACATACGCCGCTGTAATGTTTCTATTGGGGGATCAGCCCATGGTGGACTCAACAACGATAAACCATCTGTTAGCCTGTTTCCGGGTTTCCGAAAAAAACATCTGCGTTCCCGTAAATCGGGGGCGACGGGGAAATCCCACCATTTTCAGCAATCTTTTTTACAACCGGTTATTGGCAATCGAAGGCGATATCGGGGGTCGAGAGATAATCGAATCGCACCCGGATCAAATTCTTGAAGTCGAAATTGAAAACCCGCTCGTATTTTTCGACATCGATACCCCGCAAGACTTAAAGGAGCTCAACTCGATCCTCGCTGAACATTGAGAATTTTGAATTGAGGATCATCATGATTCAAAATACAGATTTTAATATT
>CAYSUA010000191.1:5813-9962 GCA_964433795.1 uncultured Desulfobacteraceae bacterium
TTTAGCCACAGACACACACAGACATACGCAGACTATAAAGATTTTTTTCAACATCAAATCAATTGATACCAACTAAATTGGAGAAGACCCACAATTTTTTAACAGGAAAGAGGGCATGCATGAACGGGAGAGAAATTGCTCAGATGGCCATGGAGTTGGAGAAGCCGCCGTGGATTCCGGTGGGGCTCATTACGGGTGGGGAATGGTACGTTAATCAGGCCGGGAAGACGTTTGCGGAAATCAAAAGCGATCCCAATGCACTGGCAAAGGTGTTTACGGATGGATATCGAAAGACCGGACAGGATTTTATCTGGACCGGCGCCGGTATTTTGAATTACCCCATACATTACCTCGGATGCCCCATGGACGACGAGTCTTCGGATTCGCCGAAACTTTTGGGAACCGTGATTAAGAGTCTTGATGAACTGGAAAGCCTGGATATTCAACAGTTAACTGAAAACCCATTGATGCAGGGAATGATTCAGTATCATCTCCTGGTGGCTGATGAAATCGGAAAGGAATGTCTGATCATGTCCACCCAGTGGGGGCCGTTTACCGTGGCTGCCCGCATTTTGGGGGTTGAAGCCATGTTAATGGCTGCCATAGAAAATCCGGAAAAGCTTCAAGAGCTTATACGGTTTTCATCGGATCTGTGTTGGGCGATCTCGGAACCGGTACTCGAGCATCCGGATATCCCCTGTATGAATCTTTCAGAACCGGTCGCTTCTTGTGATGTAATATCTCCGGACCTCTTCCGTCAGTTTGTAAAGCCGGTATTAATAGCGCTGTTGGAAAAAGCAAAAGCCAAAGGCAAATACACAAGTATTCATATCTGTGGGAATTCCACACCGCTGCTTTCCGACATCCTCGATATCGAACCGACCAGCTTCAGCATCGAAGCAAAGGTGGATCTCAATACAGCAAAAGAAATGCTCGGCGGCAAGGTATGCGTGATGGGAAATGTATCACCCAGCGGAAACCTTCTGTCCGGAACCCCGGAAGATGTCATCCGGGAAGGAAAAGAATGCTTGGAAACGTGGGGTGATGATCCCGGCTATATGCTCACTGTGGGGTGTGATTTTCCAAAGGCGGTACCCCTGGAGAATGTCCACGCATTAATGTCATTAAGAGACATGGAGTAATGGAGTATTGGAATGATGGAGTAATGGAAAATGCGAAAAAATAAAAACCGCGGTTACCAGAAATTGAGGGTCTGGCAAGATGCGATTGAGTATTATAAACAAACGTGGGGGGTGTTCAAAGGTTTTTCTTTTGAACTCAAACGGGTTTCTTCCCAGGCCATCGCCTCTGCGGATTCCGTGCACAGAAATATAGCTGAGGGATATTGCATAAAATCAATCAATGAATACCTGCAGTTTCTTAATATAGCGCTTTCATCTCTTGGTGAATCCGTTTCAGGACTTCATGCTTACTATGCAGCAATGCAAATCTCCAAAGAACAATTCGAGACGCTGGATAGGTTAGCCTATAAACTTGAAAATGGGTTGCTTAAACTCATTGCAAGCCTCGAAAATAAAAGAGAGCAGGGGGGATGGATAGACCATTTAATGGTGAAAGAAACAAACGCAATATACGGTCAAGATTAGATCCAATAATCAAATATCTCGATAATTTTTTACCAACACTCCAATACTCCACCACTCCATTACTCCGGTGGCGTCGGAACGGTTAAGCTACTTGAACTATACGGTTATCGATCGAAGCCGACTTGTTGTAATAACGCTTTAATCGTCTAACGCCATTTTGCCGGGGTTTAGGATGTTGTTGGGGTCGAAGGTGCGTTTGAGGCTTCGCATGACATCCATTGCCACGGGATCGTGTTCCAGGTGCATAAAGGGGGCTTTGGAAAGTCCGATGCCGTGTTCAGCCGTTAACGAACCTCCCATTTCGATGGTGGTTTCAAAGAGCTCTTTCACCGCAGCCTCTGCCCGTCGAACTTCGTCCGGATTGGTGCTGTCAAAGCTGACGACCGGATGGAGGTTCCCGTCTCCCAGATGTCCGACGATCGGCATTATGAGGTTGTATTTTTTTGCGATTTCAGCGTTGGCTTTCAGCATGGCCGGCACTTTGGACATGGGGACTGCAAGGTCTTCGGCGATCAGGTTGTTATTGATCAAAGTACAGACACCGTAAGCGGTCTTTCTTGTCACCCAGAGCGCCTGGGCTTCTTCGACAGTCTCTGCCTGCTCAATTTTGACGGCATTGTTCTTTTCAAAGATTTTGATGATTTTCGATATCTGATAGGACGTTTCCGCTATGGTGTACCCGTCTGTTTCCACAAGCAGGATGGCTTCCACATCTTCGGGCAGTTTGAGGTCTGAATACTGATTGAAGGCCATCACCATTTGATGATCCACGATTTCCAGCACGGACGGCAGCACTCCGGAATACATGACTTGTATAACCGCATTGCCGGCATCTTCAATATCATTGAAGGTTGCCAGGGCTGTGGCGATTTCAGGCGGCTTGGGATTGATCTTGAGGGTTAATTCAGTGATGACTCCCAGCGTGCCTTCGGATCCCACAAAGAGCCGGCAGACGTCGTAGCCGGAAACACTTTTCATGGTTTTCGAGCCGGTGCGCATGATTCTTCCGTCCGGCAGCACCACTTGCATGCCCAGTACGTAATCTTTGGTTGTCCCGTATTTGGCGCCTTTAATTCCCCCGGCATTGAGTGCCACGTTACCCCCCAGGGTGCAGACTTTACTGCTGGCAGGGTCAGGGGGGAAGAAAAATCCGTAGGGAGCAAGGGCTTTGTCCAGTTCATCATTGATGACACCGGGCTGCACGATTGCCAACCTATCTTCAATGCTGATGTTCACTATTTTGTTCATCCGGCTGACATCCAGAACAATACCACCCTTGGCCGGTACCGCTAGCCCGGAAAGTCCTGTACCGGCCCCTCTCGGTGTAACCGGAATTTTTTCTCGGTTGGCCAGTTTGAGAATCTCCGAGACCTGATCGGTTGAATACGCCCAAATGCCGCACGCCGGTCGGCTGTATTCCTCAGATGCATCAGAAGAAAAAGATATAATATCGATTAGACTGTCTGTGAAGTTTTGTTCACCAACGATGTCTATTAAGGCCTGCTTGACCTTTTCTTGCATATTGTTGTTCTCCCTTAGATATTTGCATTCGATATAAATAAACGCTGGAAGCTCAAAGCTGAAAGCTCAAAGGTAAAAGAAATGCTTAATACTGCTTTCAGCTTTCAGCTATTTCTCGTTCATCAGCTTGAGGAACTTCTCATCTTCACCTTTGATCATGCGGTAAAAATGCTCCTCTTCCGGGAATTTGCCTTGCCGAACATCTTCGGCGTACTCCTTCATCGCATTGGTTACGACTTCGGCAACATTGGAATACTTTTTGACAAATTTCGGGGTAAACGCCTGGAATTGCCCGATCATGTCCGAAACAATGAGCAGTTGGCCGTCACAGTGGGGTCCGGCGCCGATGGAAAGGACCGGTATGGTCAGCGTCTTAGTAATATAATCACCGACTTCCGGCGGGATGGCTTCCAGGAGAATCATTTGGGCGCCAGCTTCCTGAACAGCCAAAGCATCCTCTACAACCAGCTTTGCCGTGTCAGCAGTTCTACCCTGTGCCTTGTGCCCGCCTAATTGCCCCGAGCTCTGGGGCGTCAGGCCGATGTGACCCATTACGTTGATGCCTGCATCGACAATGGCCCTGATCTTTGCTGCGATTCGAACGCCTCCCTCCAATTTGATGCAGTCGCAGTCAGCCTCTTTCAAGAATCTGCCGGCGTTTTCAACCGCCTTGTCTGCGGAGCTTTGATAGCTCATAAACGGCATATCTCCCACTACGAAAGTATTGGGAGCACCGCGTCGAACCGCCTGGGAATGATAGATCATCATATCCATGTTGACCGGTACCGTGCTGTGAAGGCCGTAAACGCACATACCCAGGGAGTCGCCCACCAGAAGCATATCCAGTCCGGCGGCCTCTGCAAATTGTGCGGTAGGAAAATCATAGGCAGTGAGATATGTGATGATTTCTTTTTCCTGTTTCATCGTGTAAAAATCGTGAATCATCTTCTTTTTCTTGCTCATCTTATTTTCTCCTGTTTCAATATACTCATACAGTAATAGTTATTTAAACACGGCCTGG
>CAYSUA010000192.1:0-9945 GCA_964433795.1 uncultured Desulfobacteraceae bacterium
AACGCTCCACCAATGACAAGCGCAAACCCGGTTGAAAGCAGGACAAACGATTTGGGTGTTTTATTATAAAAGTATAAAACCAAACCGATGGCCAATGAGGATGCAAAGAGGAACACAAAGCGCTGTATGGTAGAACTGTTAGTCGATAGAAACCCGAATGCTCCCCCCGGATTATGAATGTGGGTCAGGTTAAAAAATCCCGGAAGGACCTGGATGGAGTGAAACAAGGGCATGGAATCCAGAACAATTAGCTTGGTGATCTGATCGAGAACCACCACCAGCCCGGCAATAAGTATGAGACGCAGGTATTTGTCTTTTTCGAAACTTGAAATTTGAAACTTGAAACTTGTGTTCATCATTGATTGTTTGAACCAATTATTGTTTATTATTTTTCGAATGTGACTCTCCGCATCTATCGAGCATCGAGTACCAAGCATCGGATACTAAGCATCAATCTTTATTTCTTCAAGTGCCATTAAACAACGGGTGCATACGGTCGGCTGTTCGGTGTTCGATCCCACTGTCGGATCATAGACCCAGCAGCGTTCACATTTTTCACCGCCGGCTTTCTTTACTTGAATAGAGAGTCCCTCCACAGTTTCACTTTGATAAGCACCGGAGGGTGCCTCGCCTTTCTTCAGCACAGCACCGGATACAATCAACAGGGAGCGCAATTCGTTTTCGTACGGATAAATGTCATCGTACAGCGAATCCGGGACAATAATGGTCACATTCGCATCCAGTGAATGCCCGATCTGTTTCTGCGCTCTGGCGACTTCAAGAGCCTTTAATGCCTCGTCACGAACGCCGACGATTTTGCCCCACCTCATGGCAAGCTCCGGATCCTTGTATGACGCCTTGACTTCAGGAAGCAGCAAAAGGTGAATGCTGAAGGCTTTATCATTGATCTCCGGCATGAACTGCCAGACCTCTTCGGCGGTAAAAGGCAGAATCGGCGCCATCAATTTTACGATGGCATCGAGCAATATATAAATCGCAGACTGTGCACTTCTTCTGCCGATCGATTCCGGGGGCGAAGTATATAGTCGATCTTTCAGGATATCCAGATAGAAGGCGGAAAGATCGAGTGTACAAAAGTTATGCAGCGAGTGATAAATCACATGATGTTCATATAAATCATATGCCTTCAGGTTCTTTTCAATTAGCTCCTGCAGGGTGTGCAGAATATATCGATCGATTTCGAGCATCGACTCGTAGGGCACGGCATCGGTTTCCGGGCTAAAATCGGATAAATTACCCAGCATGAACCGGCAGGTGTTCCGAATCCGGCGATACGCATCACTCAGCTGTTTAAGGATATTGTCTGAGATCCGGATATCATCACGGTAATCTGACGCACAGACCCAGAGTCTTAGGATTTCGGCCCCGTATTTATCAATGACCTCTTTAGGGGCAATGACGTTTCCAACGGATTTGGACATCTTCTTGCCTTCTTCGTCCACCACAAAACCATGGGTCAGAACCGCATCATACGGGGCCTGGTTTCTGGTGCCTACGGCCGTAAGCAGAGAACTGTGAAACCAGCCCCTGTGCTGGTCGCTCCCTTCAAGGTAGAGATCGGCCGGCCACTCCAGGTAATCCCTCGATTCGAGTACTGCAGCATGGCTCACCCCCGAGTCGAACCAGACATCGAGAATATCGGTTTCTTTTCTGAACGTCGCACTCCCGCATTCCGGGCAAACCATATCTGCGGGAAGCAAGTCTTTTGCCTCTTTCTCATACCAGATGTCGGCGCCGTGTTCCTCAAACAAATCGTAAACATGATCGATGGTTTGCTGGTTAAACACCAAGACCTGGCATTCATCGCAGTAAAAGGCGATAATCGGCACCCCCCAGGATCGCTGCCGGGAAACACACCAGTCCGGTCTGTTCTCAATCATGCCGTAAATCCGCTCTCTTCCCCAGTGCGGAACCCATTGAACGCGGTCGATTTCCTCGAGTGCCTTTTTCCTCAGTCCTGTTTTATCCATGGAAATAAACCATTGGGGAGTAGCGCGGAAAATCACCGGCTCCTTGCACCGCCAACAATGGGGATAGGAGTGATCCATGGACTCGGATGCCAATAATGCACCTTTCTCATCTAATTTGGCGTTAATGTTATCATTGGCATCAAAGACAAACTGGCCGTTGAAATAGTCCACATCCTCTGTGAAGCATCCGCTGTCGTCCACCGGTGAATAGACTTCCAGCCCATACTGCAGCCCTACATCGTAGTCTTCTCGACCGTGCCCGGGAGCCGTATGAACGCAACCGGTGCCGGCTTCCAATGTCACGTGATTGCCGAGGACAATGATGGAATCTCTATCGTAGAGGGGATGACGGCATCGTTTGTTCTCGATGCTTTTGGCATCGATGTCGGCAATGATAGTGTGATTCTCAATTCCGAATTTACCCATGCAGAGGGCGACCAGGTCCCGGGCAAGAATATAGACCTCGCCGTTATCCGTCTCTGCCGCCACGTATTCAAATTTCGGATGAAGCGTCACTGCAAGATTTGCAGGGATGGTCCAAGGCGTTGTCGTCCAGATGATGACAAAAACCTTTTTCCCTGCAAGTTCGGGGTATTCATTACCTAAATCGTCGATGAATGGAAACTTGACAAAAATGGACGGTGTCGACGCATCGTGATATTCGATTTCTGCCTCTGCAAGGGCGGTTTGACACGTATTACACCAATGAATCGGTTTTTTGCTTCGGAATAGGCTTCCATCCATCGCAAACTTACCGCATTCTCTGGCAATGATCGCCTCATATCGGTAATTCATGGTGAGGTAGGGATTTTCCCACTCGCCCATTACACCCAGTCGTTTGAACTCATTGCGCTGAATATCGATGTATTTCTCTGCATAGGATCGGCACAGTTTCCGGATTTCCAGCTGGCTCATGTTTATCTTTTTAGGACCGATCTCCTTGTCCACATTGTGTTCGATGGGAAGACCGTGACAATCCCATCCAGGAACATAATTTGAATCAAAACCGGCCATTTGTCTGGATCGAACAATAACATCCTTTAAGATCTTATTTAATGCCGTGCCGATATGAATATTACCGTTGGCATAAGGAGGACCATCGTGAAGAATAAATCGTTTAAGACCCTTGGAGGCTTCTCGTATCCGATTGTGCAGTTGCAGCTCTTCCCATTGTTTGAGTTGTTCGGGCTCTTTTTGAGCCAAATTCGCCTTCATGGGAAATTTTGTCCTCGGCAGGCTCAGGGTTTTCTTGTAGTCCATTTACATCCTCCAGAACTGAATATTGTCTTAAAATTCGAAATCTTAGCTTCAAAACCAAAACCTGTCAAGCAAATACGAGCCGCCAAAACCCGCAGTTTTTAGATAACGCTGATAATAAATCGAGTTGCTTTTATCATCTTGAAATTATTTATAATTCCTGGTAAGAAATTTTTGTGATGCGAATCTTGGAAAATAAGAAATATCTCTTATTGATAGTGTCGGGTATTATACTGGTCTTTGCTGCCGGGATCTTCCTCTTATTAGATAACCATGAAGAGGATATTACCCCGGTCACTCCATCAGGACCGACCAGTGGATTCACTTTTTTCGATTTGGGTTCAAGCACCCGATATACAAAGGAAATTCGCGAAAGTCTTGAAGCACAACTCGGGTCCGACGTACTGGAAACGAACACCATAATCGATCTGTCCGTAAACTATAACGGATTTCTCAAGGAATTCCTCCCGAATATCCATCGATTAAACGTCAAACTGAATGATTCGTCGGGCGCAAGAATCGAACACAACACCATAAAGTTGACCTATCGCTATGCTTTGCGAAAGAATACGCCTTTTTATTATGTGGAGTTGGTTTTCTCAAATTACACCAAGCTGCCTCTATATTTTATGATAAAATCAAAGAAGGAAGGCGCAGGCATAATCGATGCATTTAATACAAAATACGGAGAGTCAAATAAAATCGATTGGGCTGGTGAAAAGGGGTCTGCTCTTTACTGGAAAGAGAATAATGACATATTGCTGGTTTCAAAACTGAAAGATCGTTTTGGTTTGCCTGAATACCATATCACCATGTATTTTGTTGAAAACATCAATCAATTGATTTCACTGGAATATAAAATAAAAACAGAGCGGGAAGCGTCCAAGAAGAAAGCCGGAAAAACTGCTTTTTGAGAAATGGAGCAGAGGGAAAATCGCTTTTCCTTCTGCCCCAAAATCATCGCTCTTACTTTTCACCCACCGTGCCGGGAGCCCTCACCATTAAAACCGGGATGCTTGAACCACGGAGGATTCGATCGGCAATACTTCCCCTCACCCATCGGCTCACACCGGAACGCCCATGTGTTGCGATAAGAATAATATCGATATTATTGACTTCGGTGTAATCGATTAGGCTTTCCGCCACCGTTCCAACAATAACCTCTGTTTGAAATTCTACTCCATCATGCTTAAGCCGACCTACCACCTGGTCGAGATAATTTTTTGCAGAAGATTTTTTTTCTGCTTCAATTCTCTGTGTGTTTTCTTCAATTACTGTTAAATCTACTTCGCCGGTGGCATATGCCCCACGAGAGACCATCGGTTCAGGTTTCACAGCCCTTACAAATACGATGGTGCTCACCTGGCAGCTTGCGATAAATCCTTCCACATGAGGGAGAACGCATTCTGCCAGCTCCGAACCATCCAATGGAACCATAATCTTTTTATACATATTCCCTCCTCTTTTTAATCTTATCTAAGAGATGATGCCGATTAAAATTCCACTGTAGCCAACTTTGTTCTTATCCCGGTGGTTTCCGCTCCCAGCGGATCAATGGCGCATCTGCCGGGAGCAATACACACATACTTTGAGTATTTTCTCCATACGGATCCTCCCCGGTTATTGGTAAAACATCTAATATCAAAGTAAATTCAACAGGAACGGCTAACGGGTGTGGCCGGCAGAAATTGAAAAGTATAGCGCGATAAGGAATCCAGATCGGATACGAAAAAGAGAATCATTAATCGAATTATAGGAAAAAGAGATCGAGATGTCAAAAAAAATTTCAACAGCATGGACTCGCCTGAATCTTCTAGGCTACGGCATCTTGCTGCACTAACGCATCGGCAACCATAGAGGATAGAAATCGTACATCAACATCCATTTTGTAATGGTCATTGAGATTGCTGAGCTGGGTATGGCAATTTTCACAGGCTGTGGACAGAATCTTAGCCCCCGTGTCATTTATCTGATCTGCTTTTACCCGCGCTGATTTCATCCGAAAATCCAGGGTTTCATCCCCCAGCGCCACAAGTCCGCCGCCGCCGCCACAGCACCAGTTGTATTTAGGATCAGGGGACATCTCACGGTAGTCATCGGTAAGGTTGTTGAGAATATAGCGAGCTTCGTCTATTACACCTGCATTTCTGGCAATCTGGCAGGGATCGTGATAGGTCACGGGTTCTTTGAACGCGAACTTATCGAGTTGAATTCTTCCCTCTTTGATGTATCTGGCATGTACTTCCGTAACCGATGACACCGTAAACGGTTGTTTACCGGACATCTGTTTCATCACCCGGTACGCGGTGCCGCATTCACAAATACATACTTCTTTGACGTTCAGTCGTCTGGCCTCGTTGACGATACGATCCAGAATCAGTTTTGTCTTTGTGGGATCCCCAACGAATGCGCCGAAGTTTACAGCTTCGAAAAAGGAGAGCGTCCAGCTCTCTTTTGCGGCATTGAATACAGCCGCAGCCGGAATAATGGAATGGGCTCCAGCCAGTGCCACATAAAGCAGGTCTGCGCCTTCCACATCCACAGGGATGGTGGCCTCCCCCGCCTCTGTTTTCCATTTCTTGACCACCTCGTCTTCGAGCCTTTTTACACCTTCCATGAAGGATGTTTTTAGAAGATCGATCGATTTTCCCTTCTCAATGGAGATGTCTGCCAGAAGGTTCAGGATTTCCGGCTCTGAATTTGCCCCGACAAGAAGCAGTTTGGCAATGGACATGAGCATCTGAGTGTCGATTCCATGAGGGCAGTATACCATGCACCTGCGACACCCCGTACAGGAAAAGGCAGCTTCATAGAGCTCCTCCAAGGCGACATCGCTTAGCTCTTTAGATTCACCCATCCATGGCCATATGCGACCCTGTTTCTTGAAATACTTTTTATACAATCGTCTGACGATTTCGGCTCGGTAGGCGGCAATATATTTAACCTGGGGCATGGACTCGTGAACATGGCATGCATGGGTACACATGCCGCACCGGGAACACGTTTCCAGATAGAACTTCATGGCCTGATTGAGTTTGCTTTTAAAGAGCTTAAGCAGTTCTTCTCGGGTGCTCTGGTCCATTATATTTAACCTCTTCTTAATTTATTCATGGCCAATGTGAAAAAAGAATGCATGATTTTGGAAAACGGAAAGAGCATCAGAAACAGATTGGCAAAGAAAACATGCAGAATCAGCATAAATGAGTGCCCGGATTCGGTAGCGGTATCCGGCAGATCCGGTTCCAGATAGAGTACGCTTGAAAGATATTGCTGATAATCTTCCACTGCTAACCCTTCGTAACCATACCAGCTTCTGGCCCAATCCATTTCACTGCCGAAAACAATCGTTAGAAACAGCAATAAAAGTAGATAAAAATCTTCCGGAACGGACAATTCCCGGACAGGAGATCGAAACCGACGGAAAAGAAAGAAAAGAAGAGAAATGGCGAGAATCAACCCCACATATCCGCCGCCCAGAAAGATCTCATGTTCAATGATTTGCAGAATCCTGTAATTGTCGATCAGCTCGAAATGACCGATGATAAGAAGAAAAAAGCAGATATGAAAAAGCATGAGAAATACCCAATGCACAGGATAATGCCGCCGAACCGTGGGGAAAAGAAACGTATCGTTCAGGGTCCAAAACCATTTGGGCTTTTGTTCAGGATAAATCTGAAGGGTCGTGGGATGCTTGGGCTCCCGCAAGATTTTTATAATCCGCATGGCCGTGCCCAAAATGAATATACCGAAAGCAGCATATACCATGGGCACTAAAATGATATAGATGATCGTATCCAAAGTGACCTCCCTTAGATCAAGACCCGGATGCCCTCAGGCAGCGAGCACCCCATGCTCAGTGTCCGTCCACAAATGAGGGATTTTGCGTGAGTTCAAGGCGGGCGTCAGATTTGAACCGCAGGAATAGCGTGCTATTTTGAGGATTCAAATCGCGGCGCCCAACGCCGAAATCACGCAAAAGAGCCATTTGTGGATGGGCACTGGTTAGGCGGTTCTCTTAATGAGGAATTTTATGACGTCGCCATCTTGTTCGGTTTTCAAGATTTCATTTCCGCTGGTTCTGGCCCAGGCCGGAAAATCGGTTAAAGAACCGGGATCCGTAGAATGTGCCTCCACCACTTGGCCGACCTCGACCTCTTTAATGCCCTTGCTGATCTTAACCACCGGCATGGGGCAAGGCAGTCCTTTAAGATCCATTACCTTATCGACTTTAATTTCTTCACTCATCATACACCTCCGTTATTTATTCATACTGATCGTCTTTTTGTTGTTTATATCCCTTCATGATCTATAAGATTTTAACTGTTTGATCCGGCTGGAGTACTGGAGTTTTGGAGTATTGTATTCTGTTTTTTCCAGTACTCCATTATTCCATCACTCCAGTTTATCTTCAGTATATTATATAAACAATTGTACCTTACTGTTCTGTGCCTCTTCCAAGAAAGTGGCAACGCCGGCAAAACCCATGTGCTTGTATTCGATCATCTCTTCCCGCTTAAACCCCATGAGATCCATGGACATTTCGCAAACATAGATTCGAACGCCCAACTCTTCAGCCATCTCGAGCATCTGCTCAAGTGAAGCAACGTTTTTCTTCTGCATCAAAGACTTCATCATGGCAGTTCCCATGCCCGCCATGTTCATGTTTGAAAGTTTCACCGACCCAGTTCCTTTGGGGAGCATGGCACCGAACATTTTACCCATGAAATCTTTTCCACCGACGCTCTTATTCTTATCTCTGAGAACCGTTGTTCCCCAGAAAGTAAAGAACATCACCACATCCATGCCCATGGCAACGGCTCCGGTAGCAATGACAAAAGAGGCCAGGACTTTATCCAGGTCTCCGCTAAACACGATCATGGATAGTTTGTTGTCCGGCGTTTTGTTTTTCAACGCATCGATTTGTGCCTGAAATTCTTCGAATTTTTCTTGCATGGCTTCCATAATATCCTCCTATAGTATATGCTGATAACGTTATTTATTCAATTATTTCAGTTAAATGTATATTTTTTTTGTTTTTATCGTACATATTATGAACTTTAAGGCAAAAAAAACTTAAATCATAAGCTCTTTTACAGACTCCATGGATGCTTTAAGAAAATCGAGATTCAATAGAATAGTCTTTCTCTGTTCGGGTGCCATCTGTTTCAAAACCTGATAATGTATATCTTCTAAAAACCCTTTAATCTCATTCAATTTCTTCTGCCCCCCGGGAGTTAGGCTCAGCAGGCTGACACGAAAATCTTCAGGGTCCTTGATCCTCTGAACCAAGCCTTTTTTTACCAAGCCGTCTACAATCTTGGATATGCGGCTTTTCACCACGTTCATTTTTTGGGAAATGCTTCTGGATGTCAGGTATCGTTCATTGTCAAACAACATCAGGCACCGCAGCTCCGCATCCGGTATTTCGAAACGCTCGCTTTGATACTGCATACGCTCCTGGCAGCATTGAAACAGCTTTGCAATGAGTTCCTGAAACTGCTGAAGTTGATGTACCGAAACCTCAATCGTGTCACTTGCCAATTCATTCATAGTGTGAACTATACTGTATTAATATAGAACATGTCAATAGATTTTTTTAGGAAATATATGGGACAGCAAATGGGCGGAAGCATCTAAAAATTGACCGGGGATGAAATCATGGTTATTAGAATATGACATTCACGAGATTGACACAGCTTCAAAGCGGAATAGAGAACATTAAATGCACATTCACAGTTTAGAGCAGTGGAGACACAGTCACCGCTACCAAATTGTCAACACTCGTGGGGAGCAGCGCACCCGGTGGGTGATTCTCCTCACCTTGATCATGATGGTGATTGAAATATCAGCCGGCTATATCTACGGGTCCATGGCGCTTCTGGCAGATGGTTGGCACATGGGGACCCATGCCATCGCCCTTGGTATCACTGCATTTGCCTATTACTTTGCAAGACGCCAGGCCAGCAATCCGGTTTACAGTTTCGGCACCGGAAAGATCGGTGTTTTGGGCGGCTTTACAAGTGCTATTGTACTGGCTGTTGTTGCGCTGCTCATGGGTGTCGAATCATTGGAACGGTTTTTGTCGCCAAGGGCGATAAAATTCAATGAAGCCATTCTGGTTGCAGTGATCGGCCTGATCGTTAACATTGTGAGCGCGCTGCTTCTCCAGGAGAAGCACCACCACGGACATGACCACGGCCACGATCATCACAATCACCAGAAATTTCAAGATCACAATTTAAGGGCCGCATATTTCCACGTGATCGCCGATGCGCTGACATCCGTGCTTGCCATCGTTGCCCTGTTGTGCGGAAAGTCTTTCGGCTGGGTCTGGATGGATCCGTTAATGGGAATGGTGGGGGCTTGTATCATCATCAAATGGGCACACGGTCTTCTTTTAGATACCGGTAAGATATTGCTGGATCGGGATGTCAACCAGGAAGCGGTTGAAGAAATCCGGTCGTTTATCGAATCGGATTCCGACAACCGGGTTTCAGACATTCATGTCTGGCGTGTCGGCCCTCAACATCTCTATGCGATACTGTCAATTGTCACACATTTTCCAAAATCGCCGGATTACTATAAAGACCTGTTATCCGAATATGAAGAAATCGTTCATGTGACCATTGAGGTTCACCAGGTAGAAAGTGAACCATGCTTGGTATCTAATCCGGTCTAATAGGACGCAGATCTATCG
>CAYSUA010000193.1:0-3746 GCA_964433795.1 uncultured Desulfobacteraceae bacterium
CAATTTATTACATATTTGTAATTAACTGACCTTTGACTTTTTACAAGACCATCAATCTTCAATAATCAATATTCAATTGTTCAAGTCAAGATAGAGAAAGCATGCCAAAAATTTTTGCCACCGAATGCACAAAAATTACGATTAAGACACTAAGTTCCCATATCCCAGGAAGCCAGATACTTCTTCTGATCACGGGTCAATTTGTCCATGGAAACCCCCATTGCTGCCAGTTTATCTTTTGCAATGGCAGCGTCTATCCGTTCCGGAACCGGATAAACGTCTTTCGCCAGCTCTTTTTTCAATTTTACCATATATTCGATGCTCAATGCCTGATTCGCAAAACTCATATCCATCACACTGGATGGATGCCCCTCGGCAGCAGCCAGATTGATTAATCGCCCTTCGCCCAGCACGTTTATCCGTCTGCCATTTTTCAGCCGATATTCTTCTACAAATGGTCTGATGGTGCGTTTCGATTTTGAAATGGATTGAAGCCCCTCAAGATCCAGCTCTACGTTAAAGTGTCCGGAATTACAGACAATGGCGCCGTCTTTCATCAGTTTGAAATGTTCTATCCGGATGACACTGATATTTCCGGTAAGGGTGCAAAAGATATCGCCTATTTTAGAAGCCTCACGGATCGGCATGACCGTGAACCCATCCATGACCGCCTCAAGGGCTGCCACTGCATCCACTTCGGTGACGATGACATGCCCTCCCATACCCCGGGCTCTCATGGCCAATCCCCTTCCGCACCAACCGTAACCGCAAACTACGAAATTGGCGCCGGCAATCATCCGATTGGTTGCCCGGATAATGCCGTCCATCGTACTCTGACCGGTCCCGTATCGGTTATCAAAAAAGTGTTTGGTTCGGGCGTCGTTGACGGCAATGATGGGATACATGAGAACCCCGTCTGCCGCCATGCTTTTCAAGCGGATGATGCCGGTTGTGGTTTCCTCTGTCCCTCCCCTCACATGGCTGAGGAGCTCCGATCGCTCCGAGTGAAGGGTGGACACCAAGTCCGCACCGTCATCCATGGTATAATGTGGGTGCGTATCCAAAACCGCATAAATGTGTTTATAGTAGGTTTTATGGTCTTCACCCTTGATGGCGAATACCGGGATCTTATCTTTTTTTACCAAAGAAGCGGCGACATCGTCTTGCGTACTCAATGGATTCGAGGCGCACAGTGTCGGTTTAGCGCCGCCCGCCTTCAAGGTTTGCATGAGTGATGCGGTTTCGGTCGTTACGTGAAGGCAAGCCGCCACCCGTGCGCCTTTCAACGGCTTCTCTTTTGCAAACCTTTCTTTAATCCGGTTTAACACCGGCATGCTTTGATTGGCCCATTCGATACGCAACGCACCGTCTTTGGCTAATTTCAGGTCTTTTACATCATAATTCATGAATTAAACGTCTCCTTTATATATTGAGGCTCGTAATAAGTCGAAAAAATCTTTTTTGCGAGAGTGTTTAGTATTTGGTGTTTAGTGTTTTACGTGATGACAAGCCGATATGCCATTATATATTTCGCACTAAACACTAGACACGAAACACTTGATGAATTCATCACCTTTAGATCCCCGCCTTTTCCCTGAGCACATCCACCATATTGGTTTGCTCCCATGTAAATTCGGGCTCTTCTCTTCCAAAGTGTCCATATGCTGCCGTTTTCTTAAAAATAGGCCTTAGAAGATCCAGATATTCAATGGTTGCAGCCGGCCGCAGGTCGAAGGTCTCTCTAACAATCTCCTCCACCCGTTCCTTGGGTAACTTTCCGGTACCCATCTGATCGATCAATATAGAGACCGGTTCTGCCACGCCGATGACGTAGGCGATCTGAATTTCACACTTTTTGGCAAGACCGGCGGCAACGATATTTTTGGCAACGTGTCGGGCCATATAAGACGCACTCCGGTCGACTTTGGAAGGATCCTTTCCGGAAAAGCATCCGCCCCCGTGACTTCCCTGGCCGCCGTATGTATCCACAATGATCTTTCGACCGGTAAGCCCGCAGTCTCCCATGGGACCGCCGGTGACGAATCGTCCGGTTGCGTTGATTAAATATCGGGTATCGCCGTCTCTCATTTCTTTCGGAATGACTTTGTGGATGACTTCTTTGATAATTGCTTCCTTTAAGTCATCATAGGTCACATCCGGGGTGTGCTGTGCGGCGATAGCGACCGTATCCACCCGTTTTGGGGTTCCGTTTTCATATTCAATGGTCACCTGTGATTTTCCATCGGGTCTTAGGAAGTCCAGGGAACCGTTTTTACGAACCGTTGCCAGTCTCTGGCAGAGTCTATGGGCGTATAAGATAGGCATGGGCATCAATTCCGGTGTTTCATCCGTAGCGTATCCGAACATCAATCCCTGATCCCCGGCGCCCTGATCTTTGAAAAGCCCCTGACCGGCAGTCACGCCTTGAGAAATATCCGGTGACTGTTGATCAATACTGGTGATAACGGAGCATGTCTTCCAATCGAATCCCATCTGGGAAGAATTGTAACCGATCTCCCGGATGGTTTCCCTGATGATTTGCGGCATGTCGACATAGCACTGGGTAGTGATTTCACCGGCAATAAACGCAAGCCCGGTGGTAACTAGAGTCTCACAGGCCACCCGGCAGCTCGTATCTTCGGCCATGATAGCATCCAGAATAGAGTCTGAAATGGCATCGGAAACTTTGTCCGGATGTCCCTCTGTTACCGATTCTGATGTGAAAAAGAAGTGTTCTTTGCTCATAAGCGATTCTCCTTTACAGTAGACGGACGACGGTTTGTTGAATATGCGTCCGTTTTTATTATTCGGGAGCTGATCATCAACCGGGGGTTACCCCAACGGCTGAATAGCATCGGTGTGATTCTGTATCGAGCTAGTGGATGCTAAGATTTGATTGGCGCTCACCTTTTCTAAATTATTAAAAAGAGATTTATTAATGCAATGGCAATGAAAAGTCAACCAAAGCCGGTGGAATTGAAAAAATAGAAGAATTCCGCCCCACTCCCGTACCGGTTCACAAATCGGTCGAGATCCCATTTTTCGAGTGAACATGAAGAGTCTATTCATCCTTGACAGGCATGAAATTTTTATTTATGGATAGATAGCGTTCAATGAGTTCGACTGCATTCTCTTCCGCTTCAATTTGAATTAGATGGACCGTTGCCTTCCGGGTAAGAGACGTAATCTATTTGTTCGATTTTCTATGGATTTGGATTGCTTGGGGGAAAATGCCATTTCACTCCATGCATGATTCTTGAAAACGAAAAGGAGGCATCCGATGAAATGTGTAATCGTTATTTTAGCAATGCTGTCCTTAATTTTCATTGGAGCAAACGCTGGTAAAACAGATGTGAAATCCAGTGCAACAAACACCGATAAAAGCGAGACGGAGTATCCCATTGCAGCAGGAGTCTGGTACCCTCAAGACGGTCCGATACCGGACAAACCCATGAGGTATTATCGGGTTAGATGCTGGCCGGGGTGCCATACCGGAAGCGCATTGGGAAAATACCCTACAAAAACGCTTATGGATAAACCCATCTATCCGACCAGTACGGTTAAAGCCCATGCAGCCGGGAAATCAAAGAACTACAAATAACTGTCTGCTGATTAAAACCACATTTTTCTCAAAAATAATCGGATGGAATTATGAACTGCAGCAAATCCAATGACCTGCGTAAATTTAGACGGTTTAACGCAAAGGAAGGCGCCTTTGCAGCCCTGCGAAATGGGGACAGCAAAAT
>CAYSUA010000193.1:3776-9605 GCA_964433795.1 uncultured Desulfobacteraceae bacterium
CAGGGGTGGACTCGGCCTTCGATATATCAATGAGGAAGACGGCTCAGACGGATTTTATGAACTGGACATTTTCCTGACCAATGAAGGCTTCTATATAAAAAGGGTGCCGTTTCAAACCGTATCTGATTTCGAAGTAACCATTCAACAGCCGAATCAAATGGTGTTGATGAGACGACGGGGTGTTCGATTTGGGGATCTCAGCTTGAAGCAGATCTCACACCTGGAATTCTTTATTCATAATTACACCACCCCTAACGCCTGATTTGATTCTTTTCTTCGGGTCGCTTCACAATGATGTGTGCCGGCCCATCTCCCTTTTTTATTTTTCTTTGTCCGGAGGATATTCAAATGATATCAGGCCTCGAGTTTTCTGCGATCACTGAAGCGGCCCAACGAATCCGATCCCACGTCCATCGCACACCTGTTCTGACTTCTCAAGCGATTGACAGCATGTGCGATGCCACGCTCTTTTTTAAATGTGAAAATCTTCAAAAAGCCGGTGCATTCAAGGCGCGGGGAGCCTGTAACGCCGTATTCTCTTTATCGGAAGAAGAAGCCGGGCGGGGGGTGTTAACCCATTCTTCGGGCAATCATGCGGGCGCGCTGGCAATGGCCGCACAGAAACGCGGCATCAAATCATATATCGTGATGCCGAATAATGCACCGGCAGTCAAACAGGCCGCGGTTAAAGGATATGGTGGTGAAATCCATTTCTGCGAGCCGAATCTCATAGCACGAGAATCGCTTACCGATAAAATAGCAGAAGAGACAGGCGCAACCCTGGTACATCCCTACAACGATCTCAGGGTAATGGCCGGCCAGGGAACAGCCGCCCTCGAACTTTTGGAACAGGTTCAAGATCTGGATATAGTCCTGACACCGGTGGGCGGCGGAGGATTACTGAGCGGTACGGCTGCTGTCGTTAATCGACTTTCAACTGAGACAAAGGTAATCGGAGCCGAACCCCAAGGCGCTGATGATGCATTCCGGTCGTTTCGGGCGGGAAAAATCATTCCCATGGAAGAACCGAACACCATTGCAGACGGGCTTTTGACATCTCTGGGGGATCTCACCTTTGAAGTCATTTCAAAATATGTCCATGATATCGTAACGGTGTCGGATGAAGCGACTATTGCTGCGATGCGAAATGTCTGGGAACGCATGAAAATCATCATCGAACCCTCTTCTGCAGTTCCGGTGGCGGCGCTCATGGATGAAAAGCTGAATATTTCGGGTAAACGCATCGGGGTAATTCTATCGGGCGGAAATGTGGATTTGAACCGATTACCCTGGAGTTGATCTTTAGGTGTATTATTGAACAGGAGGCCGATCATGACTTCACCAAAAGGGACACTGTTATTAACACGCAGCGAGTTGGCTGCATTGATGAGTATGGAAGAATATATCCAGGGTATTGAGAATGCTTTTCGAATGCATGGAGAAGGACTCACCTATGGAACAGACATGATTCACGGAGACACCCCGGGTGAGCTTGAATTTCATATTAAATCAGGCGGCCTGAAGCTTGGGGAAAGGCTTTATTATGGTCTTAAAATTAATGGCAGCTGCTTTACGAATATTCCCAAATTCGGTCTTCCCAATATCATGGGCGCCATTATCCTCTTTGACGGCGAAAAAGGATTTCCGCTGGCCATTATCGATTCCATCGAGCCGACCATCAAACGAACCGGTGCCGGGACAGCAGTGGCCGTGAAACATCTTGCGAAAAAAGATTCAAAGACACTGACCATTTGCGGTTGCGGCAATCAAGGCAGAATCCAGCTGAAAGCGATTAAAGAGGTCCTGCCTGTCCAGCAGGTATTTGCTTACGATCAGGACAACGAATCGGCAAAAGCATATGCCGAACAGATGGGGCAAGACCTGGCAATAACGATTCAAGCAGTGGAGGACCTTGCCGTCGCTGTTAACAACAGCGATGTGGTGATTACCTGCACGCCCTCAAAAAAACCCTTTATGATGAAAGAATTCGTAACCCCCGGCACCCTGGTGGCATCCATCGGCTCAGACAGTCCGGACAAGCAAGAGTTGGGCGTCTCCCTTATGCAGGGGACAAAGGTAGTGGTGGATATTTTAAAACAGTGTGCCATGGCGGGTGAGCTTCATCACGCACTTGAAGCCGATATCTTATCGAAAGACGCTGTGCATGCGGAAATCGGACAAATCGTGGCGGGCAAGAGACCCGGACGTGAAGCAGAAGATGAAATCATCATCTATGACGCAACCGGCACCGCCCTCCAGGATACGGCGGCGGCTGCCCTTTGTTATGAAAAGGCAGTTGAAAAACAGATGGGAAGATATATTAACTTTTTTGAATAAAGTATGTTAGATATTGATACTTAGAGAACAGTTTTTTATTAGCCGCCCGCTCACTTTGTTCGCTCGACACACACAGACAGACACGGACATTTTGCCTCTGCGACTTGCAGAGGCAAAAACCGTCAATCGCTTCGCGATAATCATTACGCTTATGCCTGAAAGGCATTTGAAGCTTTTGCCTGGGCAAGTCGCCCAGGCAAAAAATCTTTATTGTCTGTGTGGGTCTGCGGCTAAAATCTTCAAAACTTTTTCAATATTACTTAACAAATTCTGGGAAGTGGATTCCCGCTGAGCATATCCACAATCCTGGTTCCGCCGATGTGGGTCTCCATAAATACCTGGCCCGGAAAATCGGAAACCACCTCTCCAACAATGCAGGCGTCGCTGCCGATGTCCTCTTCCTTAACCACCGTCAAAACTTCATCTGCCAGATCTGCCTTTACAAAAGCCAGAAGTATCCCCTCGTTTGCAAGATAAAGAGGATCCATTCCCAAAAGTTCACAGATTCCCGTTACTTCATCTTTTACAGGGATCTGATCTTCATATAACCGGATGCCCACTCCCGACCCCAAAGCGATTTCATTTAAAGTCGTGGCGACTCCACCCCGGGTGGGGTCCCTTAAGACATGGATATGATTTGTCTTAGACAACATGCGGGCCACCATGTGGTTTAGGGGCGCGGTATCGCTTTCAATGGAAGAATGAAACGTCAGACCCTCTCTCTGGGTTAAGACGGCAACACCATGATCGGCAACGGTACCGCTGATTATAATCTGATCCCCGGGTTTGGCATTACTCCCGCAAATATCAACTTCCTCAGGAATCGTTCCCACGCCGGAGGTGTTAATGAAGATTTTATCGGCCGCTCCTTTGGGGACGACTTTGGTGTCTCCGGTGACAATGGCCACCTCTGCCCTTTCTGCCGCATCTTTCATGCTCTGAAGAATTAAATTCAAATCCTCCAGGGGGAGGCCTTCCTCCATAATCAAGCCGATGCTTAAATACAGCGGCTTCGCGCCACACATGGCGATATCGTTTACCGTACCGTTTACGGCAAGATCTCCGATATTTCCACCCGGAAAGAAAATAGGATCCACCACATAAGAATCCGTGGAAAATGCCAGCCGCTTTCCTTGAATATCAAATACGGCTCCGTCATTGAGCCGGGTTAGAATCGGATTGTCAAAATAGGGTACCATCACATCCGAAATTAGACGGTGAGATATCTTCCCTCCACTGCCGTGATCCAAAAGTATCTTGTCTGTTTTCATATTCCGATTTCTTCCGATTTATTATGAATTATTAATCTTTCCGGTTATGCAGAAACCTCAAGTCAAGTACCTGCGGCTTTGAAGATAACCCGATTCGCGGACGTGTGAAACTCGTGCATAAGGGAGCGTAACACCGAACAGGGCTTCGAAATAAACAAAACATCTTGGAAAATAAAACAGTTAGGGCCTATTGCAGCTCCTTCATGCTGTTCGGTGTAACGCTCACTAATACACTCAGACAGTCACACGCGCACGAATCGGCTCACCTCCAAAGCCTATTCCTGTGAACAACTTGGATTTATGCATAACCGCTTAAATCTTTAAACTTGCTGGTACCGATAATACGCGGCACAAGTGCCCTCGCTGGATACCATACAGGGTCCTATGGGAGACAACGGTGTGCAGGCTTTTTTATAAAGGGGGCACTCAGGCGGCGACATGAGACCCAATAGAATGCTTCCACACTCACACCCCTTTGGGTCTTCCACTTCAGGTACGTTAACTTCAAATGCCCGCTCGGCGTCGAATCCTCCATACGCTTCACGGATCTTAAGCCCGCTGCCCTGTATCGTACCGATCCCGCGCCACGAAACATCCTGGCATTCAAAAACATCTTCCAGAATTCTTTGTGCGGTTTCGTTGCCGCTGAAATTAACCGCACGGGTATACGTGTTTTCAAGCCTGGGAAGACCGTCGCCGATCTGAGAAACCAGGGACAGAACCGCCTGCAATATATCCATCGGCTCAAACCCGGCAATTGCACAGGGAATCCGATATTTCTCCACAATCGGCAGATACGCCTTTTCTCCGATGATCACGGAAACATGGCCGGGAAGGATAAATCCGTCAACACGAATCTTTTCGTTTCCCATTAGTGCCTCAAGAGCAGGCGGTATCAGTTTGTGGGCGGAGTAGACAAAATAATTATCAAGCTTCATCTTTCGGGCAGACACGAGTGAGGCGGCGATGGTGGGTGCCGTGGTTTCAAACCCCACCCCCAGGAATACCACTTTTCTATCAGGATTCTTTTTAGCGATATCAAGGGCATCCAGAGTGGAATATACGATACGGATATCGCGCCCGTTTGCCTGTTCCATCTGGAGTGAAGAATCCGATCCCGGTACACGGATGAGATCTCCAAACGTTGTGATGATCACGTCGTCAAGTTTGGAAAGTTCTATGAATGTATCAATTTCCCGCTGGGAGGTAACACACACAGGGCACCCGGGGCCGGAAAGAAGCGAAATGGAATCCGGCAGCATCCCTCGAACGCCGCTTTTGAATATGGACATGGTATGGGTGCCGCATACTTCCATGAGCCGAATATCTCTTAGGCTCAATGATTTAATCTTCTCTAATATAGCGTTCGATACCCCTCGATTTCTATATTCTTCCATATGTTTTGTGGACATCGTTTTATTTCCTATTCTTTATCTTGCTTTTATTTGGGCATGAGCCGCAACTGCCTGCCCGATACAAATTCCCCCGTCATTGGTGGGAACCAGCTTGTGGGTATAGACGTTGAAGTGCATTCCTTCAAGGGCGCGGATCAAACCGAAGAGTAGAATCGAATTTTGAAATACCCCGCCGCTGAGTACCACGCGGTCCAATCCGTTTTCCTTTCTGATCTCTTCGCACAATTCCGAAAACATACGAATTAACGTGGCATGAAACTTACCGCCGATCACTGGCAGCGGAATCCGGTTCTGCATATCGTCCACCACTCCCCGGATGATGGGAGCGGCCTGAATCTTATAGGGATCTTCATTGATCCATTCATACGGATAGGTTTCTATGACCGTCTCATCTGCAATCATCTCCAATTCCATGGCAGCCTGGCCTTCGAATAGCACACGGTTCCGGATACCGACAATGGCGGCAACGCCGTCAAACAGACGGCCAAGACTTGAAGTCAACGGCGTGTTGACACGGTTGGCAATCATCTTCTCTATAAACAGGATCCGGTCTGCTTCAACGGTATCAAGCAGAGGGAGATTGAAATCTTTATACGCATCTCCAAAGCCGTCAAGCAGATAACTGACCCCCATCCGCCACGGTTCCTTTATGGCAGCCGAACCTCCCGGCATGGAGACATATGAGAAATGTGCCGTTCGGCTGTACCTGCCGGGTTCCGCCGCCATTACCTCTCCACCCCAAATATTGCCGTCCTCGCCATAGCCGGTTCCGTCAAATGAAAGACCGATAACAGACCCCTCCAATC
>CAYSUA010000193.1:9615-9896 GCA_964433795.1 uncultured Desulfobacteraceae bacterium
GCCATACAGCTGACGATATGCGCATGATGGTGCTGAATACCGACCTTCTCTTTATCTGTTAACGCCAGGGCGTATTGGGTGCTGAGGTAGTCCGGGTGAAGATCGTACGCAATGATCTCGGGTTTAATATCGAGAATCCGCTTCATATGTTCGATGGTGGTTTGATAAAACGTATATGCCTGCTGATTTTCCAGATCTCCCATATGCTGGCTCAGGAAAACCTCTCTTCCTTTGGTGAGACAAAATGTATTCTTCAGCTCTGCGCCGCAAGCAAGGATCGG
>CAYSUA010000194.1:0-9756 GCA_964433795.1 uncultured Desulfobacteraceae bacterium
AAGACAGAGCGAAGCGATACCACAAATCGTCAATATTCAATCGTCAATATTCAATTTGGTTCCGGTTTATCCGGGTTAGGGATTTAACCATGCATATAGCAGTTGAAGGACAGATCGTTTTAAACTCCGCTGTATCCTTTAAAACGGTCGGAACGTTGTTGCGATCGGTTGTGCGGTACCCTTGTTTCTCAAAGAATCCTGCTGCGGTTGTCGTGAGCAGATACAATGATTCTAGTTCATGGGAGAGGGCGTACGCTTCGACTTTTTCTACTAACTGGGTCGCAATACCCTGCCCCCGAACATTGGCTTTAACGGCTAAAGATCTAAGCAACGCACATTGTCCAAACAGTTCGAGACCGATCACACCCGCAAGGTTCGTTTCCTGCCGCACCACAAGGAAGTGCTGCAAATGTGATGCGGTAATGTCTTCATCGGGCAACTCGCATTCTGCAAGCAATTGCCTTACCTGGGGTTCGTCGCGTGGGTCGGCAAACTCAAACTCCATTTTCGATCCCCCTTCCTTTTCTCATGGCTTCTGCGACGATCCCGAAGCTTTCGATAACCATAGCATGCTTTTCTTCAGGGATCGTCTGGAAAATCCGGGTGAAATAATCGTCGCTTGTGCTGTTGATTTTACCGCAGGTTGCCTGCCCCTGTTTGGTCAAAGTGATGGCCATGTACCTCCGGTCGGTTTGATGGGGAAAACGTTTCACGAGCCCCACGTTGAACAATCCGTCTATTGTTCTGCTCAACGTGCTCTTGTCCAGGCCCAGTGATTTGGCGAGCTTTCCGATGGTGGTTTCCCCTTGTTCTTCAATCTCCAAGACCGCATGGCACTGAGCAAGGCTGACCCCGCAGTAAACCGTATTTTCTTTCAGGCGGTCGTTTAATTCTCTCTCAAGCTTCCTTAATATTTTTCTGAATATTCTGATTTTAGACAGGGCCATAAATGTTTCCTTGATTAATAGTTGTAATATACAACAAATGTATAGCGCAATAGTTGGGATTGTCAAGTATTTTTTGGCCTTGTATTAAAGGATATTGTATGGCAGCTATTCTCAAACCGCCTTCACGCGAAGAGTCAAATGAGAATCAGTGTTCGAACAAAATTTTTCGGGGGTGAGAAATGATCAAAAGTGTCTGGCATACGAGCTTTACCGTGAGTGATCTTGAAAAATCCCTGGTATTCTATCGGGACCTTTTAGGCCTCGAAGTCGTCCATGAACAACGGATATCCCGGGAGTACGTGCGGAAAATTGTGGGCTATCCCAATGCTGATTTAAAGATGGCCATGCTGAACATCCCCGGCAATTCAGTGCCATCAGGCCATATACTGGAACTCATCGAGTATATTGCTCCTGAAGGCAAGCAGCTCGATCTTGAAACCTGCAATGTGGGTGCGGGGCACATTGCATTTGAGGTGGAGGACCTTCCGGCAATTTATGAAACGCTGAAGGCAAAGGGAGTGAAATTTGTTTCAGACCCCTCAGCCATCGACACCGGGCGGCACAAAGGAGGATATGCGGTTTATTCTCGTGATCCGGACGGGGTGACCATAGAGTTTATTCAACCACAGGCAGCAGATGAAATTTAATTGGTGCAATATTACTGTGCATTGAATTGACTCTTAAAACCGGGGGGCAACCATGAATGATGAAATCGTTAGCCTTCTACCGCAGTTTATAAATGATATAAACCTGATACAACCGGAATTCAGTTCCGTTGACAGGGTATGGCGATTTCCGATGCGTTTCGGCCCCACCCTCAAAGACTGGACGATGGTTCATGTAACCCTCTATGAGGATACCTATTACTGTTTTTGGTCGGAGTGGGACCTTTCCCTGGAGTTAAGCGCGAAGGGCAAAATCAATAACTCCGCTTTTTTGAATTTAAACGCCGCTGATTCGAGAAAATTTTCATTTATGTTGAAACGGTTCACCCGGATTGCCAAACGGATCACCAAAGACTGGCTGCGCGTTTACAGGGAAACACTGAAAGAGTTGCCTCTCGATATGCGATATGGAACCATACCGAAAGGCGTTATCTGGAAATACTATCCTGACTGGTATAGAGCGGATACCGAATTGGGCAAGGCGAAAACAGCTCGATTTGCAGGGTATGTCCGAGCCGGCAAGTTTCACAGCGATCATGCCGGCCATCACCGCGAAATGAACCTGGCGCTTTATATGAAGTATTGCAAGGTCGCGTATACAGCCAACTTTCGTCGGTTCAAGGGATATATCGAGAAGGATATGTCCGGGCTGGGAATGTATGAGAGACTCGCGGATGGGCGGCATGAGGGGTTAATTGAACTGCCGCTGGACTCATCGGATGCTTTTGATCATTGGTATCATTCCGGCCGGGGAGGAGGTCACCCTTGGGAGGTATACCGGGGCGGCAATACGACCCATATCGATTTGGGGGTTACGAAAAAGGCAAAAGGCTGGTCGATATTTTTGGGCGGGTCGAGTACTTCCCGGATGGCGGAAAAGATAAGAATAGCTCTGGCGCTGGTAAAAGAGGGATTGCCGGTTGAAATCCATGATGCTGAAGAATTGAGATCAAGGCTGTTGGGAATGGATAATCTGGGGATTATTCCTAAATTTATTATAAATCATCGCGCTTCTCAGAACTTTGAAAAAGAGGATAGGGTTTTTGATTGCGCCCACCTCCACGATTTCAGCAGGAGAAATAGACTGTTGCCCTTTATAAGCTGGAAATCCATCGATCCTCTCCGACCGAGAATAGTATAAAAGGCGCCGCCGCAATTGCGGCTCAACTCTCCGCGATCTTCGTGGCTGAGTGTCATAAATCGATTCCATTTTCAAGAGCTTGGCGAATATAGGGCTGCTTGCCTTTGAGGGTTTCGAGTTCGCCCCTGGCAATCAACTTGATATCGGTCAGGATGTCGTATTTAAGATCTACTTCATAAGTTGCATCGTATACCCGGTTTTTCTTTCTCCAATCGTAAGGATTTTTAAGAATGACCAACACATCATAATCAGAGCTTTCAGGTGCTGAGCTGCTTGCCCTTGAGCCGAACAGAATGACACGATCGATATCCTCTCTGAGGTGATTAATGAGGATTTTCTTGAGTTCCCGCATGGCATCATTCTTGACCATTTGACACCTATGGATACATTGCAGAGATGAGCAATTAAGAATTATTAACAAGTAATTACCCCGATATTGTAGACCCTTGGGGGGTGGAAGTCAATGCACCTGAAGGGGTCGTGGGAAAAATAAGGAGCCATGATGGAAAAAGAAATGTTATAAGATGATGTGCGTTACCCCCAACCATGGAAAAAAGTCAACCGGTTCAACACCATTGACATTGAAACGATGATTTCGATATAGTGGCCCAACGAATTTCGCAATGAATTACAAGGCGTTAGCACACAGATGAGATAACTAACAGATAGCGCCGGGCGCCTATGTGCCCATTACGTGGAGAACGTTCATGCTTCGGGGCAACATCCACGGTATAATCTTTATCGTCGTCCCAAAAATAGGAAATAAACATTATGAAATTATTTTGGGTTACAACGGAAGACCATGACGAAGACTGGTTCGTTGTTGCTTCAAGTGCGGAAGAGGCATCAAAGTTCCATGAAGACGTGGAAGGCTACGATCCAGGTGACGCAATTGCGGAAGAAATACTCGGTATTCCGGAAAACATCCCTGCGGAAACTGGTTGGCCTTCTGATGAGCTTTTGTTAGCTGTTGGTGCTAAATTCATTATCGAAAACCCTTCAAGGGTCGTTGAAATCAATGGCAGGAAGTTTAGTGAGGGATTGCTGGAAAGTTTTTTAAATGAAATAGAAGATAACGCATTTGAAGAACTCGGACATGAACGCTTGAACAAAACCTCTAAAACGTCTCTGCATTAAGATAGAACTTTGGAGCATGGAGAGACCCATACCGATTTCAAATGAAAGGTTTAAGGGAAATGAATTCCCGAGAAAGAACGTTTCGTGCCCTCGATCACAAGATTGGCGATCGGATACCCATTGACTTCTGGGCTTCCAAAGGGACAATCCAAAACATTGAAAATAAATTGGGTATTCCTTATCATCGCTTCCTTGATGAATGGGATGTCGATTTTCGATATATCGACGGCCCCGCATACATGGGGTCGCCGCTAAAAGAGGGGATGGATATCTGGGGAGTGAAGCGGACATGCGTTCATGTCGACACCATCCATGGGGCGGAGGATTATTGGGAGGTTGCGGAATCTCCGTTGTCTTCGGCACGGGGTGTCGAGGATATTGAGAACTACCCCCTCTGGCCTTCCCCCGAGTCATTCGATTATAGCGGTATAGAGAAACAGTGTGACGCCATTCGAGAAAAAAATCGTGTGGTGGTGTTCATGGGGGATCGTCTCAATCGTGTTGCACAGCTCAAACCTGCCATGTACCTGCGGGGTGTGGAGCAAATTTTCACCGATATGGCCCTGTGGCAAGAGGGGGTTTGCGCCATACTGGGACATATTAAGGATTTCTATGTCGGTTATCTGGAAAGGATCCTGCAGGCCGCTAACGGGAAGATCGATATTGTTCTGACCGGAGACGACTTCGGGTCGCAGAAGGGATTGTTGATATCGCCGAAGATGTGGCGGGATTACATTAAGCCGGGCTTCTCCGAATATTTGACCCTGATCAAGGCGCATGGTGCAAAGACCATGCACCACACCTGTGGTTCAGTGGTTGAAATCATACCGGATATGATCGGATGCAGCCTTGATATCTTGCAATCCGTTCAACCGGAGGCCATGAATATGGGTTTGGCCGATCTGATGCTGGAATTTGGGGATCGGATTTGCTTCCAGGGCGGGATATCCATCCAGAATACCATGCCTTTCGGTACAGCGGATGAGATACACCGAGAGGTTAAAAAAATTTCAGACCTGGCTAAACCTGCCGGCGGATATATCTTTTGTACCGCACACAATATCCAAGCCGACACCCCCATGGAAAACATCCTGACACTCTTGGAAGCTTATTTGGAATATGGGAAAAGAACGGAGTGAGGAACTGATGACTGAATATCCGGTGCTTGAAATATTTTCAGATTACACCTGACCGTTCTGCTATGCCATTACCGGGAGTATTGGACGGCTCAAAGAAGAATACGAGATCGAAGTTCGATGGCGGGCCTATCCACTGAATCCTTATGAACCGGGGGCAATTATGCTCGGCTTTGCCTCGGATTCCGCCTACGACCCCGAAACCATCACACAAAAGACCACTAAATGTCGATTGGCGCAAGAACTCACCAAATGGGCCGAGTCCGTGGGAAAAGGAGAAGATTTCCGCAATGCGATTTGGCAGGCAAAGTATGTGGATCAGAAAGATATAAGCGATGCAAATTCTCTGTTTGATTTGGCTGATTCGACAGGATTGTCCGGAAATGAGGCGGCATCGGTTTTAAAGGACGCCCTTTTCAAAGACGCTGTGGACTCGGATTGGATGCGATCTTTGGAGATTGATCCGCAATATGTGCCCAGCGTTTTGTTGAATGGAGAACTTCTGGAAAATCCTCAAGAATATAAGTTATACGAACAATTAATGTCGCAGCATAACGTGACGCCACGTTAGTATCTTAATTCTGGAATTTGTGTTTATTATGGCAAGACCTTTTTCATCCTGCCACCAAGACACTAAGGCACGAAGAAAAAATAAAATAATATCTTTGTGTCTTTGTGACTTAGTGGCAAATTGTTTTTGGACACTTTGCCGGCTTGTCCGGGTTAGGGGATCATTGATATGAAACTTACCGCCCGTCAGGAAAAACTCCTCAAACTGACGTTTGTCGACTTTCAGCAAACCAGAGATTTCATTACATCCCCCTTGATCATCGACAGAGCCGAAGGCCTTTACTATTGGGATGAGCAGGGCAAGCGTTATTTCGACGCCATCGGCGGGATCTTTGTGGCGGTACTCGGTCATCGGCATCCGCGGGTGATGGATGCCGTCTTCAAACAGATGGAAAAGATCACATTTGCACCACCGCTTCACGGCATCAGTAACAAGGCGCTTGATTTTGTTGAAAAGCTGGGATCGATAACTCCGGATCATTTAAACTATATTAAGCCGTTCAGTGGAGGATCGGAATCTACGGAAGCGGCCATGAAGTTTGTTCGCCAGTACTTCAAGCAAATCGGATGTGGGGAGAAGTATAAGTTTGTCAGCTTCTATCAAGGCTATCACGGGGCAACCTTTGGATCTATGGCCGCCAGCGGCACCGGAAAACGGAAAACAAAATTTGAACCCCAAATGGGAGGATTTATAAAGGTTTTTAACCCGCTCCATTACCGGGACAGGTTCGATTCATGGGAAGCGGCCAACTGGTTTGCGGCTCAAACCCTAGAAGACGTGATCGTCAATGAAGATCCGGACACCGTGGCCGGTGTGATTATCGAACCCATTTCCAATACCGGTGGTATCGTTACCCCTACCGATGAATTCTTCAAAATGCTACGGAGCACCTGCAAACGGCATAATGTCATGCTCATATACGATGAGGTGATCACCGGCTTCGGCCGAACCGGAAACATGTTTGCCGCCCAGACCTTTGGTGCCGTACCGGATATCATATGTGCGGGAAAAGCCCTTTCAAGCGGTGTGCTTCCTCTGGGCGCGATGATGGCAAGAGAGGATATGAAAGAGGCGTTCTATGGTCCTGCTGAAAATGATGTCCAATTTGCCCACGGCCATACCTATGCAGGAAATCCTCTGGCCTGTGCAGCCGGCATGGCCGTTATCGATGAGATCGTGGAAAACAGATTGGACAAGAAAGCGCAGGAACTTGGCGGGTATATGGCTGAAAAGCTTGAGGGGTTGAAGAAATATGGAGTGGTGCGGGAGGTACGCGGCAAGGGTATGATCCGGGGCGTTGAGCTGATTAAAGACACAAAGAGCATGGAGCCGTTTAATGACTTGGGTAATGCGCTTAAGAAGACGAGCCTCAAAAACGGAATCATCCTTCGCATCAATCCGGACTGGTTTGCCGTTGCCCCTGCCTTAACTGCAAACACATCCGACATCAATGAGATGGTGGAATTGATTGATCAGAGTCTTCAGGATGCATTGGAAGCAGTTAAGGGTTACTAAAAGCCTTTTTGTGATGGCTTCTATCCGTTGTTCTCCTCATTCAATGATGACAAGTCCGGCAAGGACAGCCTCGGGTGTGAGTTCCGATTTGGCATGGCTGCCGATGGGGTAGATATCCCAACCAGCCGATGCAACCATTTTGTATACATTGATTCCCACCGCCTCCATTGAGGGTCTTGCAAGCAGTGCGAACCTGCAGCTTTTACCTTCCAGTGCCGAGCAGGTTTCATGCTGGCCGCAAAACGTCCGGCGGCACCCTCCGGCCCCCAAACCGAATGCTAAATAGTGGCCGTCATAAAAGGCCATGGACTCAATAGACTTTACGATTTTATAGATACTCTGGAACGCAGCAATCCGATCTTCATCATCGGCTTTTTTCAGGAGTAAATCCGAGGGAACCGTTCTGGTGAAAAAGAGAGCCCATTGGTAGTTTTTTAGATGCGATATTAATTCATCGGGCTTCATGGTATGGGGGGGACAATGAGCGCTGCTGCCATACCCGAAACACCTGGGAATCTGACATTTAAGGGGCACTCTTTTATCCACCGGTATTGCATCGGTTTTAATGATTTTCGCATTGGCCACATCCAGCTCAAGAGCCTTTTCCCTGTATCTCTCCAAATCTTCAAGAAGTTGTGATTCGCTTTTTTCCGTGCTTATCTTGGCAACCTTGCTTTCCATTGCATCTCCTATTTGTCCTCAATTTAATCCCTAATTGACCGAAAGATATCGTGTGGTTGAGAATATGTCAAACCGCACAAAGGGCCTGAATATAACCAAATCGGCTCATCTCCAAAGCCTATCCCGGTAAGTCACTTAGCTTTTGTAGGTAATCAGGTTTTTTATTCGGGACTGGAAATTGTCTTGACACTGAGTGCCACAATGTGGCATGTTCCTTATTGAGTTCTTATGGCCGACCCAATTCGGATCCTCAACGAACACTGACAGTTCAATCTCATTCTTAAGTATGCGGGCTGAAGCGAATTCCTGAGTCTCACGGTCAGCGCCAGAGGTCGATCATCTTCTATATTTGCCGTGGTGTAAATTGTGAAAGATAATCTTTCCTTCAGACAAACGCCGGATCCTGAAACCTTTGAGAAATACCTCAAATTCGAGGAAATCAAGGCAATACAAAGATTTGAGGCTGCTGTCGCGGGCCTTCAAACTGTTGAAATTTCAGGTTGGTTTGAACGGCTGTTGAAATCAAAGATTATACCTCCGCTGGCCCGAATCGGCTTTGAAGAATCGTTTCAATGGTCTTTGTTCAAAATAGCCGCGCCGGCCTGGGAATCCATGGGACCTATTCCGGATGATGGTCTCTGGTTTCATCCTGAAATAATAAAGAACATTGAAGATGTGCGAAGCGGGATCCTGGGTAGAGCGCAGCATCGATCCGAATGCCTACCCCTCCTATCGCAAAAAGATCCCGCTGAACGAATGGCCATGATGGAAGGGTGCATGGCGCCGGAAAATCTTTTTTCAATACTCGAAAACATCTCCACATCATGGATAATTCTTCCAAGATCGTATCGACATTTGGAAGCGCATCATGCAGCCTATTTGTTGGGATATCTTAAGTATTTATCGGATGCGTCGACATCGGAATTCGGGAGAATTCTTGTCCGGATCGTCATCGAATTTCTGGCCAATTATACGATAAAATTCATCACCCACAGTCATCCTGAAACACAGACCATGGAAGCGGTGTTTTACGGTTATTCGGCAATGTTTTGGAGGAATTTGAGAAATCCCCCTGAGGGGTTTGAGCATTCCGGCATATTTGAAAACTTTTTTGGATGGGCGCAACGGTTTGTAAATAGCGATCGACTCCGTTTCAAAGACATGACAGCGAGCGTTTTCAGGATGCAAGAGGCAAAGCGCAAGGTTTTTCCCCATTTCAATGCGTTCGGTCTATCCGACTGTATCTGCGATGATACCGGTCAGTTTTTAATCACCCTGCGGCACGGTTTTTCCGGAATTGAATCTGCAATGAAATGTTTTGGAATCGGAAATCCGATCATTCCCAACATGACGGACGGACGCCTAACCTATGAAACGATTCCGATGGCACTTTATGGACTTTTTCAGAAAATTAAGAAAAATTATGAAATAGAGACATCACGAACCCAGGAATCTATTCGGCTGTTTCTGTTCCGATTGAAGGCTGTGTATGATCGGACACGAATTCGGATGTCTCAAGTTGAAGACAAAGGGACGATTTCAGAGCAGCTCAGGTTTAGCGGACCCCGTATCCATCGAATGGTTGAGGACTTAATGGTTGCAATCGCTTGAGGTTATCCTACCTTCTTCTCCTCGTAGTCATCGATGGCTTTTGCCAGAGCTTCGGCCCCTAGATTAGAACAGTGAAGTTTTTCTTTGGGAAGTCCGTCAAGTGCTTCTGCTACAGATTTGTTGGTGATTAATCTGGCTTCCTTAAGGGTTTTTCCCATGGCCATTTCACTGACCATGCTGGATATCGAGATGGCCGCAACGCATCCGAAAGTCTTAAACCGTACATCGGATATTTTGTTGTCCTGAACCTTGATATAAAATGTCATCATATCGCCGCAGACGGGATTGCCCACTTCACCGATGCCGTCTGCTTCCTGAAGATCACCGGCATTTCTTGGGTTCGTGAAATGAT
>CAYSUA010000195.1:0-9737 GCA_964433795.1 uncultured Desulfobacteraceae bacterium
TTGTCTGCGTATGTCTGTGTGTGTCTGCGGCTAACATATATATTTTCAATCACAGCCACTTGGGATCAACTCTTAACTCTTTTAAATGACTCCAACTCTTTTGGAGATGATCCATCAATTATTTGCTTGCTGAAGAATAAATAATCTGATAATCAGATATTCTGAAATGCAGAGGAGTCTATCATGTCTACTGGAACTACAAAAGTAGGGAAAAGAGGAACGGTTGTCATACCGGCTGATCTCCGGAATAAATACGGGTTTACCGAGGGATCGAATCTTGTCGTAGAGTCGCTCCCGGAAGGTGTTCTTCTACGTCCTGTCGTAACGCTTCCAATCGAAATATATACAGCCGAACGCAAGGCAGAGTTTCTTTTAAACAATGCAATTACGCCGGAAGAGTATGCGATGGCTTCAAGAAAAGTGCGTGAAATGGGACTTGATCCTGAAAAGATTCCTCACCAGAAACCGGATAATAAATGACAATCGAAAAAATTTTTCTTGATGCCAACATATTGTTCTCCGCAGCATACGGCAGTCGCGGTTTGAACCGGTTGTGGGAGTTTTTTGAAAATGGGGTATGTGTACTAATTGCCTCCAAGTACGTTATTGAAGAAGCTAGACGGAACCTCAATAGCCCGGAACAACTGAACCATCTTGAAAAAATGCTGGTAAATGTGGAAACCGTTCCGGAGGTTGATCAAACCATCGAGTGTCCTATAGATCTGCCTGATAAGGATAAGCCTGTTCTTCTATCAGCTATTTCTGCCAAAGCCGATTACTTAATTACCGGCGACATAACCCATTTTGGCAAATATTTTGGTCGTTCGGTTATGGGGGTTCGAATTTGCACTCCTAGAGAATACATTCTATCCAAATTAGAAGGTTGATAACTGATCACTTTCGTTAAGGTTTCTGGCGACTTATCATTTCGAAGGAAATTCTATTAAATTATTTGACGTAAAAAACAATTCCGAGGTCGTCCCCTTGAAGGCTTCCGTTTCTTAAATTACTGTCCCTTTTGTGATTGGATCCAAAAGAATACGGCAGGTTAAGATATTAAATCACGATCCCTACAGCTCGCTGGATAGCCTTTTCCACCGCTGCCATTTTTGTTGGACTTATCGTTCCAGAGAAAGGGCCGCGTATTAAAAAAGACTTGTCAAGGGTGGTGATTTGCTCGCACTTGGCCATGGATGTTTTATCGAGGCCCCCCTCCTTTTCAGTCAGTTTTACATGGGTGGGGCTGGTTCTCAGGTTGGTCGTGATGGGAACGACGATGACATCATTAGCCAATCGGTTTCGTACGTCCATGGATACAATTAATGCGGGCCTCGATTTTGTATCCGCAGGTTGACCAGGCAATTCTACAAGATATATCTCACCTCTGCGGGGATAGCTCATGGCGTTACTCCTCCCAGAGATGTTCAGCGGATTTAGCAGCTGTTTTTACCCACTCTCGATCTTCTTCCCGCTCTTCATCCGATAATGAGAGGTAGTACTGTTCGGTCTGGCTTTCAATTTCCCGTTTTTTTTGTTGATGGTACCAGCTGCGTAAAATATTTTCTATCAACCGGCTGCGGGAACGTATATTGGATTGATTAAGATACGCATCGATAGCTTTGACTAATTCCGTATCGAGACTTGCGGTAACCTTTATTTTTACAGGAGATGAGGTTTCAGAATCCATTTCTTCTTCCTTTTTTGCTTATTATAGGTATGAATATATTCCATAATAAATTTATTGTCAATATTTATAAACCGTGGATGCTTATTCAGGATCTCAGATAAGGGCTTTCCAATTGACATAGTCTAACTGACCATATAGAATAAAAACGTTATAACGATATAAAATGGTTAAGCGGGGAACGAAATTATGGAAAATTATACGTTAACGGAAGCTAAGGCTAAGTTGTCGGCCATTATCAATCGTGTAATTTTTGCACGAGAAAATATCACCATCCGGAAAAAAGGCAGAAATGTTGCCGTAGTGGTACCGTATGAAGATTATGTCCGGAAGTGGGAGAAATCTAAGGAAAGCAGAGGTTTGTTGGCTGCCAAAGGGGTTTTGGCCAACATAGACGATTTTGATCAGTTCGTAGAAAATATTTACCAAGCTAGGGAAAAATCCATCGATAGAAATTCCACAGGTGAATAGTGTACTTATTTGATACAGACACACTCAGCAATATTCTTAAGAAGTACCCATCGCCCCTGTTATTGAAAAAATTAGAAAACCTACCCCTCGATTTTCAGCATACAACCTCCATAAACGTTTCTGAGATATATTACGGAGCATATCGTTCACCGAATAGAAAAAAAATCCTGAAAGCATATGAGGATGTGGTATTCCCCAATTTAAATATCCTTCCGTTTGATGCTGAGAGCGAAAAGATTTGCGGCAGATTAAAAGCACGATTAGAAAAGAAAGGGTTTTCAAAAAGCGAGCCCGATTTAAGAATCGCTGCTATCGCCATTCAGTACAATATGGTTTTGGTTACAGGGAACAAAAGGCATTTCAGGAATATTCCCGGCCTTGTTGTTGAGGATTGGATTTAGCGGTTATGTATGCAGTTCAATTGGGGTTATCTTGGGCGAGACTTGTTTCGGTGGCTTCTTCAGTAGAATCCTCTTTGTGATATTTCTTGCAGACCTTATCCACAATGCCGTCACGTTTTAGATGGTTCAGTGGATCGGAATCCTGATTCCTTAGAATCTGTTTCAGGTAGTTCATCTGCCTTACGATCGACTCGTGGTAAAGATCGGCTTTAATTTCCCACCTGGAGGTAAAATGCGAGAGCATGAACCGATCTGTTGCATCGAGTGTCGTTTCCAAGCGTTGGGAGATGGATTCATAAAATCCTGTTGCTTTGCAAAGAAGATCCAGTTCACTTTTATAGTCGCCAAAGCCCGCCTCTTTAAATTCGTAATAGAGAAAGAGAAGCTTTTCAAGGTATGTTCGATCGGCCATTTGTGCCAATAGATCCGCTGAACCCAGGATCTTGCCCAGCAATTCGATTTTTTCGGAGGAAAACTTAACTGTAGAAATATCTACGGAAAGATCGGTGCAAAGCATTATGGCATTGGAATCGGTGATATCTTTTTCAGAAAGCCCGAAGGTTTCTCCATGGCAGGACAAGAAATCCATGCTTCGTTGAACATGATTTGCGGTATATTTTGATCCGGTACCTTCCGTATCGTGCGATTCCTGGATATATCCTGAATCGTGAAGAATGGCCGAGATTAAGGCCAAGATGATTTGACGGCCTGAAAAGGAATTGTTTTCAAGACAGGCCCCGTGCAACAACCGGGCTGTGGCCAGGAAAACACCGCATACGTGATGAAAGTCGTGATATTCGGTATTGCAGGCCCGATATCCCGGAAAGGTTCCCTCATAAAGGCTGCATACTTTGCTGAAAGTGGAATCAAGCGGCGTCGTATCGAACCCCGGGGTTATCAGGCCGACAATTGCAAGGACTTCGTCCAGAATAGACTGGGGTGAGTCGAGCGGAACAAGCTTCGAAAGCTGTACAGTATTGGTATTGTGATCTGTCATAGGCAAAATCTGAATACTCCCGATTCCGATCAAACACTCAAATATTAAGCTCACTTAAGCGTAAAATGCAGAAAAAGGATCTCGTGAGATTCGTAAGAAATGATTAACATAAAATTTTAAAGGGTTTTATCTTTAAAGTCAAAATTAATAACTGACAGTATTCTGCCAGGAAAATATCAGGAAAAACCTGATACTAATCTCCATTTCTTTCATCGGACAACGAGAGGAGAAAAGAGCGGAGGTTCGTATTTTTGTTTCTGAGTCCCAGTTTTGTTCGTATGCTGTGTCTGTGAAACTCAATGGCCCGGGTAGAGGAAGAAAGCAGTTCGGAAATCTCTTTTGTGGTTTTGCCTTCCTTAATCAAAAACGCCACCCGTATTTCGGTGGGGGTGAGGTTGGAATACTCGGAATCCAGCTTTTTCACAAACGGTGATACGATTTGCTCTATATTGGTTTCAAGCAGTTTCAGGCAATCGACCTGATCCTGGCTCAACTTGCCTCTTTTTAGTTTATCCACAAAGGGTACAATCAGCTCCCGGACATTGCTCAATACCTGTTCTTCAGTCGCTTCTTTATCTTCTTGAATCCGGTTCAGCAAAACTTTCAATGCGGAGTTGACATCTTCAAGTTCGGCGGTCCGATCTTGAACGCGCGATTCGAGATTTTCGTATGCTTTTTGAAGTTCGTTTTCCGTCAGCCATTTCGAGGTCAAGGCAGAGGCATATTGATATATTTCAAGCGGATGAAAAGGCTTTAACAGATAATGAAGTTTGTGGGGCGGTAGGACCCGGCATGCAATGTCTCTGATATCCTTATCCGAAAAAGCGGTAACCATCACGATTTCCATCATCGGGTCCATGGAGCGGATTCGTTCCGCCGCTTCCACACCTCCCATGCCGTTTTCCATTACGATATCGATAAAGGCAACGGCAATCGGCTGGTTTACTTCGATGGACCGTTTCACGGCCCCAACTGCATCTTTTCCCTTCAGGCAAGTGGTCACTTCAAAAGTGTGCGGTGAATCTTCAGTTGACCAGGTGGGTCGGTTTAACTTCTTTTGGAAGATCTGCTGAAATATAGCCAGAATCGAATTGTCATCGTCCATTGCCAAAACTCTAAGAATATTCCCGTCAGTAATCATAGATTATTAAACATCCTTTGAACTAGAATTTTTCCGCAACCCGACCGGTGACTTGCGCAAGGTTGCGAACAAGAAACAGTTGTCCGGAGCTTATCCGAATTTCAGATTGTATTGAACATGAGGATGGGAATATCGATGTTACAGGGTTTAACTCTATCAGCGCATCTTTTCACCTGCCTGTTCCTCTATCCTATTTTTTATATGGAAGCAACCTAAAAACAGGGAGCGGCCGGATGAAGATCGCATATGAAAGTGACTTTACAAATAAATGTTGCTTATATAGAGTTGTCGTGGAAATTTCATATATATTTTAGCAAACCCATAATCTATTTTGCGACCATGCCGGTATACGAATATAAGGCCCTGAATGTAAAAGGAAAGAAAGTTTCCGGTATCATTGATGCGGAAGGGGCTCAAATTGCCCGCCAAAAATTGAGAAGCTCCGGTATTTTTCCGGTGTCCGTGTCCGAAGTACAGGATGTGACGGGTAAAAAGGAGCATGGGGCAGGGGCCTTCATTCGGATATTCAACCGTGTAAAACCTTCCGAAGTTGCCCTCATGACGCGTCAGCTTGCAACCCTTGTGGGAGCCGGGTTTCCTCTGGTGAACGCGGTTGATACGCTGATTCCCCAGATGCCGGCGTATGCGTTAAAAAAAATACTGGCAGGGATCAAGGAATCCATTCTGGAGGGCAACAGTTTTTCCCGGGCCCTGTCGCCGTTTCCTCGGGTCTTTTCTTCCCTCTATGTGAACATGGTACACGCCGGTGAAACATCCGGTACCCTGGAAATTGTCCTTGAGCGTCTAGCCGAGCTGACTGAAAAACAGGAAGCGTTTAAGAACCGGTTAAGGACGGCATTGACTTACCCGCTGCTGATGGCGTTCATTGGAGCATTGGTGTTGTTTTTGTTGATGACCTACATCATTCCGGGCATCACCTCCATATTCACGGACATGGACCAGCAACTCCCCGCACCCACAAGATTTCTTATCACCGTCAGCGATCTGCTCAAATCCTTCTGGTGGGTCGTTGCGCTTGGGATGGTGATTGCGGCCCTGTCCTTTCACGGTGTTAAAAAGACTGAAAAGGGACATCGGTTGATTGACAAAACCGTACTTCTCATCCCCATCGCGGGCCAGTTAATCCGAAAACTGGCTGCAGCCCGATTTTCCAGAACCCTCGGATCACTTCTTGAAAACGGTGTTTCAATGCTGACGGCTCTGGATATTGTAAAAAATATCGTCGGCAATGTATTGATTGCCGATGCGGTCGAGTCGGCTGCCACAGAAGTGGAGCGGGGGGAGAGTCTGGGAGGTGCCCTGGGGGGAACCGGTGTGCTTCCCAATCTCTGTATACAGATGATTCAAGTGGGGGAACAAAGCGGTGAGCTGGAATCCATGCTGAATAAAGTTGCGGATGTGTTTGAGATCGAGGTGGAATCCAGCGTGATGCGACTGACTTCTCTTCTGGAGCCGCTGATGATTCTGGTGATGGGGGTTGTTGTCGGTTTTATCGTGTTGTCTATCTGTTTGCCGATTTTTGAGATGAACCAGCTGGTCCGATGATGTGACCATGGAATATTATCTGGCCTGAAATACCAGCTTCCACAATTTGGATTCCTTTTTTACAATCACTTCATTCGTTCCGATCTGGGTTACGGTTATCCCCTCGATGCCGTCACCTTCTCTTAAAACCAACCCATTGATTACCGCTAACCGCTCATTGGGATTCTTCGACCACGCGATGGCCTGGAGCGTATAATTGGAATCTGCAAGATTGGGCGGGGACGGCTTTGCCTCAAACGGGAGAGGTGGTGTTTCTTTCGGCGCACGAGACTCAGGAGATGGTCTGCTGGTAGCGGGTTTTCGGGGAGTCACCGGTAACGGGGCCGGCGGTTGTGTTGCCTCAATCGGCGTTTTGGCAGTTACAGGTACAGGTGAAGGTGATCGTTTTTGTGTTGTTGCCACCGGCCTGCGATTTCTCAAGGGGGGTGTTGTTCTTGGGGTTTCTTTTGCCGGCTGGGTCTGTTGATTCTCTTGAGGTTTTGAACCAGACTCGGTTTCTGCTGCTTTGTCGGGTGGTTTCGGTTTGGTGGTCGGGATTTTTCTGACAATTTTATTATTCTGCGTGGTTGAATTTTTAATAACAGGGCGTGTGCTTGAATCGAATAGGTTTCCAACATTCGGAATCCGGTACCAGAAAAATCCTCCGGCGGAAACCGAGAGCAGCAGAACAATAATCAACAGCCACAAAATTCTGACTCGCCGCCGCGTGCGTCCGGCAAACCACTGGGAGCGGGTTTGTCTGCTCATTGACGGAAGTTCGTCGGAATTTGAAGGTTCGGTTTCCAGTCTTTTCAAGGCCTTCAAAATGGTACTCATGGATCGACTTCTCCGCCACCACGGATGTGGGGAATCTTAATGTTTTTCTGCTCGTTGTACAGAACAATCTTGGTGAACGGACCTACCACCCCGTCCGCCGGAAGCCCATTTTTCTTCTGAATGTCCACTACCGCCTGCTTGGTTTGGTCATCGTAGATCGGATTGATTTCGAGATCCCGATAGCCGATGTCTTTGAGCAACAATTTGAGAGCTTTTACCGAAGCTTTCGGTGCATACGTAGGGATCTCTCCGGTACACCCGTAGAAATCCTTCCACGGAACATATGCGATTCCTGTCCAGTGATCTTTAATGTCATCTGTTTTCAGGGCGATTACCTTGCTCTCCGGATTTCCGAACAGCGACATTTTTTCATCTCCGACATTGTGAACGGTCAGGTAAACGGGCGTATTGAATTCTGATGGAGAAAATTCGAGAATCGCAGGCAGGTTGAGTCGCTGGAGTTGATCGAGGTCGCCCAAGACCCTTTGAACCAGCATACCGTTTCTTTTTGCTGCAAGTTGGAAAAAAGTCTGGTTGTCTTTTACGCTTTCAAGATCAGGCTGCATAGCGATTTTTGGATTCCATAGCTTCAACGCAGATACGATTGCCGCTTGTCTGGAAGCTTTTTGATCCATGCTTCTCAATGCCCGGTCGAAGGTTTCCAACTCCCATACGACAACCTCGCTCTTCTCTTCGGATTGGAGGGGAGGGGAAACAGGGGAAGAATCGACCGGTGTTGAAACAGTGGAAGGTTCGGCCGGTATTGAAACAGAGGGAGGTCCTGCCGCAGTTGAAACAGGGGGAGAACCGGCTGGTATTAAATCATCGGGAACGGGTAATCGGACCACAACAGGCTTGGATTCAGGTACCCGTCTCGAAATGAAGTCGTCGAAGATGTCCGGTGGATTTATCCATAACACAACAAACACAAGACTCAAGAGTGCCATGGTCAGTATTCCGGTAGACCTTGAAAACAATCGGTGTTGTCGTTTTTTCTCTTTTGAAGCAAGATTCCTGATGGCGGAGAGGGCAATGCCTCCGGTGAGCCGGTTTTGGCCCAAACTGAAAGCAGTCAGCAAGGTCCGATCACAGGCGATATTTACAAGACGCGGAATGCCGTTTGAAAACTTGTATATTTTTCGCACCGCACCCCGTGGAAAATGGATGGACGGTTTCCGAGACGCGACACTGATACGGTGTTGTATGTATGCTCCGGTTTCTCCCATCGTTAACGGCAAGAGACGGCAGGAAACGGAAATCCGTTGCTTCAACTGCCGAAGCCCCGGGCTGTCCAGCAGAAGATCCAACTCCGGTTGACCCACCAGTATAATCTGCAGCAGTTTCGATTGATTGGTTTCCAGGTTGGAAAGCAGGCGCAACTGTTCCAATACGGCTTTTGAAAGGTTCTGTGCTTCATCGATGAGCAAAATGACTTTCTTGCCCCGGGCCTTTCTGGCCATCAGAAAAGTGTTCAGGATATCAATCAGATCTTTTGTGTTGTCCGCTTCAGACGGTATTCCAAATTCCTGATTGACGGTCTTGAGCAATTGAAGGGAGGTGAGCTTTGGATTAAAAATATAGGCGGCTTCGGTCTTTTCATCCAAATACTCGAGGAACGCCCGGCAAAGGGTCGTCTTGCCCGTGCCCACTTCACCGGTTATTTTTGCGAATCCGTCTTCATTGGAAACCGCGTAATTCAAATGGGCCAAGGCTTCTTCATGGCTTTTACTGAGAAAAAGATATGACGGGTTCGGAACGAGCTTAAACGGATTTTCTTTAAGGCCGAAGAATTTCTTATACATGTTTCTGTTCCACTACAAACTACTCATGAGGCATTAAATTTTTAGGAACGCGTTTCGACCGGATCCGGACACCGATATACCCGCCATTTACGAAAAAACGCATGGGGCCTCCGTCTCTCCATATGAGCATCTCCACCATCTCGTCCGGTGATTTTTTCTTGGTTTCCGCCACCAGACTGGAGGGTCGGTCTAATGTGGCGCCATCGTATTCAACGATCAAATCTCCTTTTTTAAACCCTATTTCTTGCGCCTGAGATCCATCAACCACACCAACGATTTCAATCACGCGGACCTGTGCTTCCGCCGGTTTTTTTACCACTGCAGCCTTTTGGTCCGGTTCGATTGCTTTTGTGCTGGCAGCCGGAAATATGGCTATGTGTTTAAGCTTTTTTTCCGCATATTCAAAAGCATAGTTGTCTTCGCCTAAATGTCGCAAAAGGCCCTTCAGTACCGTTTCCATAGACTTTCCACGGATTTGAATGTTTACGGTTTCCGTTTCCCTTTCCTGCAAGCCGGAAACGGTAATCCCGAATCGATTATCGATACTGTTAAGAATTTGCTTCAACGGGATATTGCCGGCTTCGAGCATCCAACCGCCCTCATTAGATTCCGAGAAGGACAAGGTGCTATTTTGAGAGGCGGCATCTGGGACCGGCCCGGGTAGCAAGATGCACTGTGCCTGTAACACAAGAAACATTATGAACCATCTGGTACACATGTGACGCATGGGTTATCCTAAAATGGAGCCGAAATTTCCTTTGATTTCTTAATGAATAGGGTAAAATATGACCCAAGCATAACGGTAAGTCAAGCACCTGCGGCTTTGAAGATAACCCGATTCGCGGACGTGTGAAACTCG
>CAYSUA010000196.1:0-9714 GCA_964433795.1 uncultured Desulfobacteraceae bacterium
TCTTCTTTCTCCATGATTTCACGGCGATGGTTCCATGCAAAGAGAAGTGCATATTCCGGATAATCGGCCACGAATTCCTCATAGGGCTTTATTGGAATGTGCATGCCGGGACTGAATTTTCCCTGTTTGGTCGGCGTTGTATCACTGATGTAATCCAGGAGATCTGAATCGATGTGGCAGTAGTTCAATACGGTCGTACTTTTTGATGTGGCGCCATAACCCGCAATTCTGCTGCCCTTTTTCTTGATGCGTTTCAATAAGTCTGTCAATTCATCGCGAGACCGCTCAATATCGCGTCTCAATTGGTGAAAAGTCTCTATATCGTTCAAACCTGCAGATTGTTCCCACTCTCTCTGCTTTAGGACTGTTGCACCGGGTGTTCGCGTCCCTTTTCGAGCGATGAAATATCGCATTGAGCCTCCGTGAACATCCTGCGGTTCGATATTCACAATTTCAAACCCGTAGGATTCAAACAGATGGTTTAACGAAGAAACGGAAAAATAAAACGCGTGTTCGTCATATATTTGATCGTAGGCAATTTTTTCTACGATATCGCCCAAATACGGATCTTCAAAAACAAAAACGCCTTCGGGTTTGAGCAACATATCGATCGCTTCAACAATAGAATGCAAGTACGGAATATGACACATGACATTGGCGGCTATAATCAGATCGGCGCGACCGTATTCCCCGCGAATTTCCAATGCGAGGTCTTTATCAAAGAATTTGCACACCGTATTGACGCCGTTTTCCATAGCTGCGCGAGCCACATTGGATGATGGTTCTACCCCCAGATGGCGGATATTTTCATTGGCAAAATGTCGAAGCATGATACCATCGTTGCTGCCGATTTCGATTACGAACGGATTGGATGACCCTAAATAGTCACGTTTTACGGATTCGGCAAATTTTTTGAAGTGGTTTTTCATGAAAGTTGAAATTGACGAAAAATAAGCATAATGCTCATGGAACAATTTCTCCCGCTCGATAACCTCCATGAGTTGGACCATCGTACAATTCCGGCAGAAGCCCACGTCAAGATTGTAAAACCGCTCATCGGGAAAATCTCCAGGTGCCAGAAATGCATTCGCTATGGGCATTTTTCCGAAGGACATGAACGTTTCGACTTGTGAACCACATATTAGACAATTGCTAATCATTCAGATACCTTTGCATAATCCTTTTTTAACAGAGCCGATGGATTCATAATAAATTTCATCGATATCTTGATGAAAGGTGTAGGCCGAAAAGAATGTCGATAATATAGCCGAGATATTATCACTGTCTTTATTTTTTGCATTCGATGCGCAGGGCCGGTTCTTCCAATGACTGCGGACTTTGGGGAGACGGTTCTGAAAAATCCACATAACCCACCTCTTTGAGCAGGATTTTTAATCTTCGTGGATTATAACCATAAAGATGTGCGTCTCCCAGAGATCGTTGTCTGCCAAAGATACTCAACAACCTTTCATTATTACCTGCAAGGTATTCTCGAACCGCTCTATCGAAATGCGGACATTCAAGAATCAATATACCGCCGGGTTTTAATACTCTATACCATTCGAATAAGGTGCTCTGTGCTTTTCTATGCGAAATGTGCTCGATGGCGTGGTAGCTTTCAATGATGGAAGCTGAATTATCCGGCCACGGTAAATTGTTTATGTCGCATATCACATCCGTCGCATCCGTGATCCACAAATCCACATTAATGTAGCCATCGAAATGTTTTGAACCGCATCCTAGATTGAGCCGCAGGTCAGAAGAGGCTCTAAAGCCCAGCCGATACCATAGCCTGATGATCATCGGATCAAAAAACCTTCTGAACGGTGATAATATTCGGCGGGTGGTACGATAGAGCCTACCGCCGAGACTCTTCAACGAAGTTCCGAAGATTGCATCAAGCTTAATCGCAGTATTTTTAGAAAAATTGTAAAGTTTTAACATTGTTCTTTACCTTTTCCTACGAACCTATCCCTAATTACAAGGTTGAAACTTGATCGATTAAGAGATTCAATTTTGACAAAGCCATTTCTTTGGAAAATAGAGTTTTTACTCTCTTTCTATTTATAATGGCCTCTGATTTTTTAGTTGAAAAATTATAAGAAAAATCAGTCATTAATCGAGCCAAAGAATTAACGTCTCCTCTTCTGAAAAAGTTACCTGAAGAACCCAGTGCTTCTCTATTGGCTGCAATATCAGAAGCAATAATAGGGAGTTTACAGGCCATTGCTTCCAAAAGTGTATAGGGTAGAACTTCGTTCATAAGTGAAGGAATGATGAACATGTCACATGCGGAAAACAGCCCCGGTAGTTTCCGATGCGGATATTGACCGATGAGTTTCACCTTTTTTTCTAACCCTTGATGCCGAGTGATGTACCTTTCAATGTAGGTTCGATCAGATCCTTCTCCTGAAATAATTAATATCCCATTTGGCAAATGAGATCGTATACGCTGAAATGCATGTAAAGCGATTCGAAATCCTTTCGCCCGTCTTAACGCACCCAAAATAAGAATGGCGATATCTTTTTCTTCAATCCCAAACTTTTGGCGAATATCATATCGAGTGATTTTATCGTATAAAAACTGATCAGTATCCACCCAGTTATGAATGACTTCGATATTTTTCCTGCTTATCCGATAGTATTTTTCAATTTGTCCGGCGATTGTATAGGATCCTGTTATGATTTTTTTGCACTTTTTTAAAAAAAGAAGATCCATTATAATCATATCATAAATTACCCGTGGTAACGTTCTGAAAAGGTAGCTCTTAAGAGGGCGCCATCCATCTACCTCCTGCCAGGTATTATAATAGTAATGTATATTCAGCAGATGCATAAAGGCTATAACTGGAATACCAAATTTAATTATTTCGGAAATCAATCCGTGGACGGCCTGGCCTACTGAGAAGACGCAGTCAACAGAATGATTGGAATGGATTTTTCGAAATCCTTGGTAAGCTTGTTTAAACCACTTTTTCGAAGGCCTAATCGGTAGATTATTGCCGACTGGTATTATCCTTAAACTGCCTTCTTTGAAATACTTTCCGGAGCCAGTGATAATAGACACATCGTGCCCATTTTCGATCAGTAGGTTCGCAAGATTTATAGTGTGTGTCTGAACACCTCCCCAATGAGTGAGATGGCCTGATATTCCTCTCGTTGAGAATATACAGATGTGCATTAATAACTTACCTATGCTCTAAGATTATAAATGTCATTTACAAATTCGTGTTCAGGTGGATTTTTTCGCTACTATCATAAACACCCAAGCATTTTCGCGCTTTTCGGTTGCGGTAGCTATTGAATCAAATAGCAGAACTGCCATTTGAAAAAAAAAAGTCAGAAGATATTTGAAATGTTTTAAGGGTCTGGGTATATGTTTTAATAATGGATCCTGAAGCAATTGGATACCGACCGCCCCCAGTCCGATAATACCCTCAAAGCGAGTAACCCGAAATCCTGCGTCTTGCATTACCTTTTTGAGACCTTCACATGTCCATCGCCAATAATCATGTGGGTCTGGGTGGTATGGCCAATATCCATGGGTGGAAAGTATTAATCGACCGTCAGGTTTCAAAACTCTCAGACACTCTTGGAGATATGAGTGCGGGTTCCGTACATGTTCTAACACTTGAGTAGAGAGCACGATATCGATGGAATTCGAAGGCAACGCAGATTTTCCGCTTTCGTCAAAATGCAAATCTGCAGAGCTATTGTCTCTTAAATCGACGCCAACATACCTACTCACAACATTTTCAAATAGCGGACGATATGGCATATCCCCACAACCAAAATCTGACAATACCAGTTCATCTGGCAGAGTGTTGTATTCATAACCAATAAACGATTGTAGACGTTTCCTGAAGCGGGAAAGTATAGCATATCGCCCATGATAGATGGGTGGGTATAGGCGGTGATTAATGTTTTTTTTTGACATAGTAATCCAGATATTTTGGTAAAAGGCTAAACCTAAACACTTGTCTCGTGAAGATTCTGAAAAATATGTGCGATACTTTCTACAGCTTTGACAAAATAATTTTTATCCGATACCACATTTTTCTTTGATTAGAATTAAAATTCCGTAATTGAAGAACTTGTCATAAATCAAAGAAATGAAAACGTAACTGATGAAACCAACACAAATTAAAAGTATCAACTCTTGGATGTTAATTAATTGAATGTGTTTTTTTAATAAAAATATGATTGCCATCATAAAAATTGTGTTAATCATGGGGAGGATTATCATTTTGCAATGCCTTTTTATTCCTGGCTTTAACCTCTTATTGATACTATAACTAACTCCAATCATCGCTACAATGACGCTAATCACTACTGCAATAGATGTCCCCAATATGTTAAGCCGGAGTGTAAGAGGATAGATAAAAATTGCTAACGTAAATAACCTAACGGTCTGCCATATGGTATCAATCTTCGGTTTTCCGATTCCTTGGAAAAATGTACCCGTCGTGTATATAGTCGAAAGCGCTATACTGCCAACCGATAAAGCCTGTACTGCAGGAATCATTGAAATCCATTTCTTACCAAGAAGAATCGGAATTATTTCCGGTGCCAGGATAAGAATGCCTCCAGCCAGAGGTATCGAAATGTAGGCCACAATCTGCAAGGCATGAATATAAGCTTCTTTTAGCCTATTTGTTTCGTTTTGCAGCTTTGAGAAAGCAGGAAAAATGACCTGTGAAATGACCCGTGAAATCTCGGTTGATGGGAGATTCGCGATAAGATATGCCATTTGGTAGAGGCCTAGCGCTTGGGTACCTATCATTTTACCCACAAAGATATCGTCACCTTGGAAAATAAGGAAGCCCAAAATGGTGGATCCAAATATCCACTTGCCATAGCCAAATAAATCTTTAAATTGGTTTTTATTAAAACTGATGCGAGGCCGATAAGGGTGCATGACGTATGACATAACTAATCGCATTAAATTACCTGCAACACTTCCCCAAACGAGCGCCAAAACATTTCTCAACATAAAAGCTAGTGTAATGGATACAATTAAATCAGTGATGGTATATGATAGAGTATAAATAAATTGTTTATTGAATTGAAATTCTTTCTGAAAAAAGACAATTCCGATGTTTCTGGATCCATTGAGAAGAAGGGATATGGTGATAACTTTGATGACGGTTGAGGCTTCAGATGAATTGAAAAAATTGGCAATAAGCGGTGCAGAAAGAAATATTATTAGAGATAATATGAATCCGCGGATAATGGATACTGTCCAGGAGGTATCCAGATAAGATTCGATATTTTCCTTTTTTTGGATAAGCGCAAAATCCAATCCTGTCTGTGTAAAGCTTTCCAATGTCCGAATGGCAAGAAACGCAATTCCGAAGAGGCCAAAGTCTTCGGGCGCGAGCATTCTTGCAAGAATGATGGTGCGTATGAAACCAATAATTCTGTTTGAAAATGTAAGGGCAAAATTCCAAATTCCACCCTGAACAACTTTGTGGGATAAAGGTTCGGCTTTATATGAATCCTCAAGCTCTAAGATGTCTTGATTTTCAGACACATCTATCACTAAATAGTGCGGTTAGATTAAGAAGTGAAAAATCGGATCGGACGATTTTCTTTAAATCTTTGATTCTCCACAATCCCAGCGACTTGTCGCTAAAAGCTCCATTACTCTCTGTGCATCCTTCGTTTATGATCCTGAGGGGCGCCGAAAAATTGAACGGTGGGACTTCAAGGTTTAATGGGCGGAATTGACCTGTATATATGTCATAATTTTCCTTCAAGTGAGGAAAAGTTGTGGTAAGTATATATTCCGATGCGTTGCGGGAGATATTGCATATTGATCGTAAAGTATCCTCAAAACAAAAATGTATGAAGCAATCACGACAGATGATAAGATCGATGCTCGGTAATTCATCGGATATAATATTCAGGTGCCGGAAAGACACTTTATCATTTTCATAATTGTCTTTATTGGTTTGAACGAGTTTTTTAACGATATCGGCCCCGATATAATCGATTCCTTTCAAGTCAACGGTTTTCATCCAATAGAAATCTCCACACGGAATATCCAGGATGCTCTTAATTTTAAGTTCTTCGAATAGTTTCGGCAATTCATGAATGATGGCTCTGGTCTGAAACAAATCTGACCCGGTGCCGGATAACGAGATCGATCCTTCCTTTTTCCTTTTTCTTATTTTATAGGTGAAGATCTCCTCAGTGGTTGCATTCAGCAGTCTAAACCTGAAGTAAGGGTTGTGTATTAGGTGACCAAGGTAATTAAATCCTGGTAGATTCTTGATGAGATTTTTGATGGAGGAAATTATGAAGCGAGACCTTAGCATAATCCCCAATTCAGGGAGCAATTTTGATAATCATTCCTTGGAACCTGGCAGTAATTATTACTTCTTCTCTTTTATCTATAAAAAATTCACCAATCGCTTTTTCCACACCTGGGCAATAGGGCCAATTATAATCATCAAAAAGAATAATGCCCCCAGGAACCATTCTCGGAAAGAAGAATTCCAGACAGGCTTTTGTAGACTGGTAAAGATCCACATCGATATATACAAAACAAAAAATCTTATCCTCCAATGGCCTTGCCGTCTCTGGGAAAAAACCTGGATAAAAACTCGCATTGTGACAGTCTTTTAGGTAAGATTTAACTTCGTTGAGACACGTGTCAGAGAAATCTTTCTCCCTATGCTTGTCCACTTGTGATACTTCAGGCATTCCCGAAAAAGTATCGAAAAGATGAATTTTCTTATTCTTGCATGATGAAGCTATTAATTTTGCAGTTCCACCCTTATAGACGCCAACCTCTGCCATATCCCCATCAAGGCAACCTGAGTACTTCGATAACTGATGAATCATGAAACATCGATCTTTTGAAACTTTAGTTACACCCATAATGGATCTATAGAATTCCTCAAACTCCAAATCATCGCTCCACAACTCAGGCATAAACTTATACTGTGCTCTTATTTCAATCCCAATCATATTAAAAAGAGATTTAATTTTATTTTTTGGAGCAGGAAATCGTCTGAACAAATCTGAAAACATGATTTACATTTCCTTATGATTTATCTTTAACTCGGCAACATAAATTGATCGCATTATAGAACATTCAGGGTTGTTGGTGTATTCCACTATCACCGATACGGTATTGTTTAGATGGGTTTTCTACTTTGGTGGAGATATCAGACATGATGATCGATAGACGCTAAAGGTATAGGGCATTGAATTTTTTATCTTTCTAATTCAATGAGTTTTAATTTTATTCTTAATCTGTTGTAGATCATCCGAGGAGGAAACTCTTCTTGTATAAAACATTACAGTGGGATCATTTGTTTAGTATCCGGCCCGGCGCAGTTGGATGATAATTGCCTGAAATTTTGGAACAAAATAGCTCCGCTTTTTCAGTTACACCAAGCCCACTGAATCTTTATGATACAAATATTGAATTTACGGATATGATTCGAATGGCTTCAAATAAAATATTATATAAATTTTAAGAGTTTATGTCAATTCATTCAATGAATTGACATAAACTTGGAACACTATCGATTGTGAGACACTAAAAATCAACCACCATATATAGTATTTTGTCCAATTTGCCAAAGGGTAGGTGGCTCAGGCATATTCGTAGATCCTTCCGGCCACATTAGTGCTTGCTGGTAATAAAACCTGTGTTATATTGAATTCATTGTTAATAATATCAGAATAGTTTTGAGTAGAGGTTGAGCAGATGAAAATAGCGATTAGCGGAAAAGGCGGAGTCGGGAAAACCACATTTGCAGCACTGTTGATACGGACACTCGATCAGGCAGGGAAACATGTACTGGCCATTGATGCAGACCCGGATGCGAATCTGGCTGCGGCGGTGGGAGTATCCGGTGCCGGAGATATCGTCCCCATTGCTGAAATGGAAGACCTTATCTATGAACGAACAGAGGCGAAACCGGGCACCATCGGAGGGTATTTCAAACTTAATCCCAAAGTGGATGATCTGCCGGACACATTGTCGGTAAAGCTGAACAACATTAAACTGATGCGGCTCGGCGGTGTGAAAAAGGGAGGCGCAGGCTGCATTTGTCCTGAAAGCACTTTGCTTAAAGCCCTGGTTACCCATATCGTTCTGGCGCGGGATGAAGTGGTGATCATGGACATGGAGGCCGGTATCGAGCATCTGGGAAGAGGGACGGCAAAAGCCGTAAATAAGCTTCTTGTGGTGGTTGAGCCCGGCCGGCGCAGCATCGATACGGCAGGGAACATCAGAAAGCTGGCGTCTGAAATCGGACTGTCCAATATCCATTTGATCGGAAATAAGATACGCAACAAAGACGATGAAGCGTTTCTCAAAAACCATCTTTCAGGCTTAGAATTTTTAGGCTTCATTCCTTTTGATGATGCCTTGATCGAGGCCGATCTTAAGGGTATCTCCCCCTTTGATACAGAGTCTGCTACCCTGAAAATCGTTGAAAGCATCACCCAACAGTTATAATGCGCAAACAATTTCAATATCCTCGGAGAAACCGGGGATCGTTCAAACGTAAATCCCAAATTCTGCGAATCAAACCGGAAGCGGACGGGAAACTGAAAAAGGTTTTTGCCGGTATCGGTGTACCCGAAAAAAAACCTTTCCGTCCGGATCCGTTTCAACTTCAGGCGATTTCCACTATTCTGGGAAATGACTGTTTGGTCACAGCCCCCACCGGTGCCGGCAAAACATGGATCGCCGAACAGGCCATCAGAGAGTTTATCCGTGCCGGAAAGAAGTCCTGGTACGCTTCACCCCTTAAGGCGTTGAGCAATTCAAAGTACACTGAATTTTCCGAAATTTTTACCTCCAACACCGTGGGTATTCTTACGGGTGATCGCAAGGAGAACCCCGATGCCGAGATCGTCATCGGCACCACTGAAATCCTGCGTAATCAGTTGTATGATGCCATGCACGAGGGCAGGTCCATTTCGGCGGATTTTGTAATCCTCGATGAAGCTCATTTTTTGGGTGATGAAGACCGCGGCGTGGTATGGGAAGAGATTATTATTTATCTCCCTCCCCGAGTTCCCATTCTCATGCTATCGGCCACCATCGGGAACGCACATGAGATTGCACAATGGATGTCTTCCATCCGTTTAAGAAAATGTCTTGTGGTTGAAGAGATAAAGCGACCGGTTCAGCTCTATCCGTTGTTCCTGCATCCATCCGGTACGATTCTCCCTTTGTTAACCGATCGAACCGAAAAGGGTAAAACCAGATTATCCAAAAAGGTTAAAACCTATGTGAACAGCAAGTCACCACCGGTAATGGCATTGCCCCGAAAACTGCCCCCCTTTGGAGACATCCTTCGGGTGTTGAAGAAATATCGGCTTCTACCGGCACTCTTCTTTCTCAAATCGCGTGCCGATTGTGACCAGGCGCTTGAGCTTTGTGACGGGAATCGCCTGCAAGATCAGAATCGTCAATTGATGCTTAAAAGACGGATTAAGGACCTTGCCAGGCAAAACCCGCACTTGGCCGGGCATCGGCAGAGAACGCGGCTTGAAAAATCGGCTGTGGGCTCCCATCACAGCGGACAATTGCCTGCCTGGAAGCTGGTACTGGAAAACCTGATGATCGAAGGACTTCTCGATGCCGTGTTTGCAACCTCCACTGTTGCAGCCGGTGTGAATTTTCCGGCCCGTTCCATCGTGTTTCTCAATTCGGATAAATTCAACGGTATTGAATTCAAGCCG
>CAYSUA010000197.1:0-9711 GCA_964433795.1 uncultured Desulfobacteraceae bacterium
ATTTTCAGCCATTATTCAAACCAAAGTCTCTTGCTGTGGTCGGTGTGTCATTAACGAACGACCGGCATCCGGCCAATGTCATCTTCAACAAAGCCCACCTCAGATATCCGGTCAAGGTATATCCGGTGAATCCTCGGGGCGGAGAACTCCAGGGACAGACCGTCTACAAGCGGGTTTCGGATATACCCCGGAAAATCGATCTGGCGGTGATTGCCGTTCGTGCCGAATTTGCACCGGATGTGCTTAAAGACTGTATCCAAGGCGGTACCGGCGGTGCTGCGATTATCTCCGGTGGATTTGCAGAAGTGGGCAACACACAACTTCAAGCGGAAATGGCGGAACTGGCACGAAAAGCTGAATTTCCGTTTGTCGGTCCCAACTGTTTGGGCATCTATTCACCCCCTTATGTGGACACCTTTTTTCTGCCCAGCGAACGGATGGTGAGGCCGGAAACCGGCAATGTGGCACTGGTAAGCCAGAGCGGTGGTGTGCTGGTGGATCAGATGGTCAAATTTGCCAATGAAGGCATCGGCCTGTCCAAAGCGGTCAGCATAGGAAACAAGGCGATCATCAACGAGCTCGATCTGCTGGATTATCTTGCAAAGGACAGACAAACCCGGGTGATTGCATTCTATATCGAGGGGTTTAAGAAAAATGAGGGTCGCAGCTTTGTTCAGGCTGCCGGTAAATGCCCGAAACCGGTCATCGTATTGAAAGCCGGGAAAACCGAAGGCGGGCAGCGGGCGGTATCCAGCCATACCGCATCCATGGCCGGAGATTATGAGGTGTTTTCTGCTGTATTGAAACAATTCGGCCTGGTGGAAGCCAAAAATGAATTTGAGCTGGTCTCATTTTGTGAATCCCTAAGCTATTATAATCGATCGGTGGAAGGAAAGGTGGGAATCATCACCCCCAGCGGGGGCCATGGCGCCCTTGCAGTCGATGTCTGTTCTTCATTCGGCTTAACGGTTCAAAATCTCAACCAGCGCGTTCAAAACAAAATAAAGCAGCGGCTTTCAGCAAGTGTGAGAGATATCGCCTCCCTGGTCAATCCCATCGACCTTACCGGAAGTGCTGTGGATCGTGATTTTGTGGTTGCAGCCGAGGGATTGGCAAAGGCAAAGGAAATCGATTGCGCAATTATTTTATTACTTCCCTATTCTCCGGGAATCTCATCGGATCTGGGAGCCCGGATCAGCCAAATATTTCGCGGAACCGGAAAACCGCTGGTTGCCTATGTTCCCCATTTGGAGAAGTATCGGATGCTCATCGAGGGATTCGAGTTTAATAAGATCCCCGTTTCTCCTTCCATAGAGGGAGCGGTTCTAATGATAGAAGCATTAAAGAGGTGTCGGCCATGTTAAAAAAGAGTCTCAGAAAGGTTTTATCGGCCTCACAAGAACAGGGCTGGGTCATGGAGCCGGAATGCAAGCAGATCTTAAAGGATATCGGGATTTCGGTTCCCAAATTCAGAGTGGTCACCGAATGGGAAGAGGCTCTGGGAGCTGCAGAAGATATCGGTTATCCGCTGGTTTGCAAAGTGGTATCGCCGGCGGTGATCCACAAATCGGATAGCGGTGGTGTGATGGTCGGAATCGACAGCCAGCGAAAATTGAAATCAGCCTATCAGAAGTTGAAACAACTGGATGGTTTCAGAAGTATGCTGATGGAAGAGACCGTCTGCGGGGTGGAACTGATTGTGGGGGCAAAGAATGATTATCAGTTCGGGCCGGTTATACTGACCGGCATCGGCGGTACCGGTGTCGAGATCTATCAGGACACCAGTATCCGTATGGCCCCCATTACTTCAAAAAATATTGAATCGATGCTGAGGGAATTAAAGGCCTATCAACTGCTGGAAGGGTACCGCGGGTCGACCCATGTTAATTTGAAGAAAATAAAGGATTTACTTCTCTCTTTTTCAGACCTCGTCTTGGAGCTTGAAGACGTGTTCGAGAGTATCGATCTAAATCCGGTGATGTGCTCGCAGCAAACCTGTGTGGTGGCCGATGCGAGAATCATGCTCGGCTCTTCAAAATGATCCGTTCCATGAATAAACGTCTCGTCCTCGTTGGTGGCGGACATGCCCATCTGACTGTTCTTAAACACCTGGATCAAGTTGCCGATAAATGCCATTCAGTTACGCTGATCAGCCCCACCACACACCATTACTATTCGGGTATGGGTCCGGGTTTGATTTCCGGAATATACAGGCCTCAGGATGTGCGGTTTCATGTAAAGAAGATGGCAGAAGACAGGGGCGCAGAATTTGTCCTTGGGAAAGTCGTGCGGGTGGACCCTGAAAACCGGCTGCTGGAAACGGACACGGAAGAAAAGGTCGAATATGACATCGTGTCGTTTAATACCGGAAGCCAGGTTTCCGAAGAAGGTATTTCAGAAACAGCGAAAAACCTATTTCCGGTAAAACCGATCGAAAATCTTCTTATGGCACGAAAAGCGATTATGGAACGGATCAATGTGGAAGATCTTCGATTGGCAGTTGTCGGCGGCGGTCCTGCGGGTCTCGAGCTTGCCGGAAACCTCCGCCAGCTCATGATCGAAAATGACGGCTCAGCCCGCATTACACTTTTTGCAGGAAGCCGATTGCTGGGTTCATTTCCGGAAAAAGTCAGAAAATTTGCCTATCAAGCCATGTCTGATAGCCAAATTGCGGTTGTAGAAGGGGATAGAGTGAAGCGGATTAATGGCGGGCAATTGATAACGGCAGACGGCCGGGAATATTCTGCAGATTGCATTTTATTGGCATGGGGAATCAAACCTTCCCGATTGTTTAAGGACTCCGGAATGCCAACAGACCCGGCCGGTGGGCTTTTGGTGAACGAGTATCTGCAGTCGGTTAAATACCCTGAGGTGTTCGGTGGCGGTGATTGCATCGGCTTTCAACAAAAACCGCTTGATAAAGTGGGGGTGCATGCGGTGACCGAAAATCCCATCCTCTATCACAACCTGTTGGCTGCCATGGCCGGCGGAGAGATGAAACCGTTCGTGCCCCAGGATCGATATTTACTGATATTTAATGTGGGCGGCGGAAAAGGGATATTCTGGAAACAAAACTGGATTTGGCGAGGCAGGCTCGCCTTTTATATAAAGGATTATATCGACCGCAAGTTCATGAGAGAATTTCAAGTTTCAGGCGAACAGATAGAAGCAGAAGCGGTATAGGTGAAACACTTCCAAGTATCGATTCTTAGCAGCCGCTAAACGGTAAGATCATCAGATATGATCGTTCCTTCTTTGATTACGGCTTGATCCGATCCATCATTTCCGATGGTGACATTTCCGATGATCGCGACATTCGATTCAAATCGGACATCACCCTTTATGGTGAGTGATTCACACTGACTTAAGGACGGGACCCCCTCGGGGAACCGTTTATCGAACAGATCGATCTTGCCATAATATTTCGGATCGAGGTTGATTGTTATCATCAGGTTCTTTATTTCAGGATTTAGAACAACCTTATGGTCTTTACCGAGTAAAAACCGATCCGACCGCCGGGCAAGGAGGTCGTTACAGGTCTTAACCGGCAAGAACCGGTTCTTTCCCACCTTTACCGCTTTGGCATCATCGAACATAGAGATGGCCGAACCCATGGCGGTCTCAATGTGGTAAATCGGTGGTGAATTTTCGTTTCTTGGATCCAGGGGTTTCGGGTTCAAGATCATAGGGAGCTGCACCAAACCGTCTTGTTTTATCAGGCGGTGAAGTTCGCGCAGATTAATCCAGACGGAATTGGTGTTAAAAAATCGATGGTATCTGATATTTTGAAAAGTATCGACATCTTCCCTAGGGCACTGGGCGATTTCTCTAAGAATCAACCGGTCGTTTTTAAGTCGGGCCAGGTGTCCACCCTTAGTATCCAACGGGCCTCTTTGTGAGATTTCCATCATAAAGGGAACCTTACCCTGCACAAAATAGCCGAGGAGAGATTCGTCCAGTGTTGCACCGAGATTGTCCGAATTGCATATGTAGGCGTATCGTATATCTTGATCCAGCAGCTTTTCAAGTGTTCCGGTAGAGTGAAGGGCCGTATAGATGTCGCCATGGCCGGGAGGATTCCATTCCAGAGTCGGATTTTGCGGCCAGGATGCAGGTGCAAGCCCATCTCGCAGTATTTTGGGGAATTTGTTTTGCAGGAAATGAATCGGCGATACAGCGGGTTTGATTTTTGAGATCGCCTCGAGGGTTGCTTGATGGGTATTGAAACTGTCCATAAAACAGACGGATACACCCAGGTGTTCCGCATGCGCCAGTTTGATCTCTAGAAACGATTTTCCGTTCTTGGCTTCGATCAACGATTTAGGGTTCTGAAGCCCCATGCTGGTTCCGAGGCCGCCGTTTAAAATGATCATCACCGCATGAGGCAAGGCCTTTTTTCCGGCATCAAAAAAATGCTCTAAATGTTCGGCATCATCCACATCGTCAGGATTTATGGGGCGAATATCCTGTTCCCTCACATAACCGGTTTCACCCTTGACGATCTGCTCATAGTAATAGGCAAAGGTATCGATCACCAGTTGATCGAGCCCTTCGTTTTTCATTTTCTGAACAAACTCAGGCAACCTGCTCACGTTGTCCGACCGATTCATGAATTGAACCTCCGCCTGCGAATGAAAATGCTCGTTCCGTATATAGTTATCTGACAGTTATACAATGGTCAAGCGTTCACATAAATACAAGAATCATATTGCGATGAAGAATAAACTGTTGAATAATCATGCAAGCCAGACTCGGCAGCCGCGCTTGGCAATCAAGCAATCGGATGAAAATGCTCAGAATCTGAAAGGCAGAGCGTATAATTGAGATAATGAAGAACAGATGAACCAAGGGTAATAGCAATACAACGACAAGCAAAAGGAATGGTTAATACCATGACACCTGAACATTTTTGGCGACCCCCCGACTTCAGTCGATCCGATTCCGGAAGGCTTGGCATGATCAAAGCCGGTTTTTCAGACCTTTTTCCTGAAAATGAATACGGCGACCTTGCGGTTAAAATCGGCCGATACTGGGTGTCCAGGCTGGATGAAGCCTGGGCGCAAAAGTCGAGAAGCATTAAATCAAAAGATTTGATGTACGATCCTCAAGACCCGCTTTCCCGCATCGAACAGAAAACGGTGGTCATCGCATACGCGGATAGTGTTCGAGAAAAGGGGGCGCCGACGCTTGGATCGCTCGGTCGACTGCTGAAATCCGATTTCCCGGCCCTTAAAGGACTTCATATTCTGCCGCCTTGTGAGATCTCCGAAAAACGATTCAACGACGGCGGGTTTTCACAGATCAAACGGGATCGAATTCATCCCCCATACGGAACGAATGCCCAATTCGAAGGGATGATGGAAAGATTCTATTCCATGACGGATCTGGTGCTCAATCATGTGGATATCGAAAACCCTTATTTTCAGCGATATTTGAATGGGGATGAGCCGGCTGGAAAATGTTTCCATGTGTTTTCCGAAATGGAATACCAGAAGCGATCGGCGCAGGGAGACTTCGAGCAGATTTTTCGCCCCCGTCCTTTTGCGCTGTTTACGATCTTTCGAAGAAAACCGTTGGGCGCCTATGCCTCGCAACCGCATGATCAAAGGGTCTCCGCATTGAATAAGCGGTTTGTAAAACAGGGGTTGAAAGTTCTGCCCCATGAAGTCGTCAATCTGCTGTATATCTTCAAAAAAACCAAAAATGATCAGATGTTATTGGATGAAGATTATCAATATATTACGCAATTTCGAAAATACCTGAAACACGCGTCCACGCTGGATCCGGAAGAGATTTTTATGGTCTCGGAAACACAGGAAACGCAGAACATCCCTTACATATTCAAACCGGATATCCGATCTCTTGAAGATTTTTTCCTGAAGCTGCTATCCCTTATAGAAATCCCAACTGAAAAGGCAAAAGGATATGCCGGAATCTATGAAGCCAATGATACGGAACTGTTCGGCGAGCCGGTGAGGGCCTTAACGACATTCAGTCACGTCCAGGTCGATTTAAACACCGCCACTTATGAAGGGCTCAAGCTGTTGATCGACGATTTTTCATGGTACCTCAAAATGGATTTGAATATGCTCCGGCTGGATGCGGCAAACTTTGCATTTAAACGGTGGGGAACCTCATGCTTCGGGTTGCCTGAAGTTAATAAGCTGATGAAAATTCTTTATCTGTCCATGGACTCGGTATCTCCCCGAATGGTTCCGAACCTGGAAGTCAATGCACCGTTAAGCAGTGTTTTAAAGCAAATGGCCGACAAACAGGCGCCGCCGCCCATGATGTACGACTTTCACCTGGCCAGCATGCTGCCGGCAGTATTCAACCTGGGGGATTGCCGCCCTTTGCTTGAAATCTTCAGCCTGATCAGCCGATACGATATTCCGCATGAAAGCATCCGATTCAGCCTGGATGAAAGCCACGACGGAAAATCGGTCAGCGGCAGCGGGGGAGCCGATCCGCTGCTTACCTATGAGCAGCGACGGGCTCTTGTGGATCTGGTGAAAAGAAACGGCGGGCATGTCAAATATAAGAGCTCACCCAAGGGACGATATCCGGCTGATGAATTCAGGAAAGTCTGTGTTGAGTCCGGGATCGACCAAGATTCCGCGATAAGAGCCCTTTTCAGGACAACGATTGATGACACAGGGACTCTGCGACTTAAAGAAGAAATAAAGGGTCGAACCGATATCGCAAATGTTTTGAATATAGACCCCGTAAGGCTCGACAATGACGCTGCCCTGAATTTTTTCGTCGATAAGATGTTAAACGGCAGAGAACCCTATGAACTTTGCATCACAACCCGAGACGCGCTGCCCAAACTGGATAATCCGTTTCTGGAAGCAAAACGATACGTGGCCTTTAAAACGCTGGCTTTTGCATTGATGGGCCGCCATGTGAAAGCCGTATTTTTCAACGATCTGATGGGGCTTCAAAACGACTACGAATTGGTTGATAAAACCGGGGAGTTGAGAAATATCAAAAGAACCAAACCGGTTCGCAGCTTCATTGAAGCGCTCATCCGTGACCCGTCACATGTCGAATACTGGATCGCAAAACAGATGAACAATACGATTGCCCTGGTCGATTCAGACCCGTCTTTTCACCCCCGCGGCAGCGAAGCCCGTATCAAGGAGAATTCCGGGATACCTTCGATTGCGCTGGTTCACAATTCCTTTCAACACCAAAACACCCTCATTATCGTCAGTACGTCAGGAGAGGCAAAACCGGTTCAAATCCGACTATCCGATTTCGGGTTGGATTCTAAAAAAGACCTTTTCGACAACATCACCTTAAATACAATCCCGAATTCTCAAAAAGACGATCATATCACGCTTGAGATTAAACCCTACGACCGATTCTGGATTAAGAATGAATTGGTTGAAGTCATACCGGGGATGCAGGTTGATGTGGGAACAGAAGAAGACATGAAAGCAGCGCTGACATAGAAGGAAAACCATCAACTTTTCAGCCACATAATCCTTTGAAGAGGAGGGTGAAATGTCGATCAAAAGAATTGCTGTTACCACAGGCGGCGGTGATGCCCCGGGACTGAATGCCGTGATCCGTGCCATCGTACTGAGTGCGCTGAATCGGGGATGGGAGTGTTTCGGCATTCGAGACGGCTATGATGGATTGCTGGCCCCGGAAAAGCATCCCCAAGGGGGGCTGATACGGTTAACCCGGGAGTACGTGAGGGGCATCACGCATCTGGGCGGTACGATCTTAGGAACCACAAATCAAGGGAACCCCCTTCGGTACCCGGTTGCGGACAAGAATGGCCGATTGGTCGAAACAGATCGAACCGATGAATTGCTTGCACGATTCAAAACAAAACGTCTGGACGGGCTCATTGCCATTGGCGGTGACGGTTCAATGGAGATTGCGCAGGCTCTTCATAAAAAAGGACTTAAGGTCATCGGTGTGCCGAAAACCATCGACAACGATCTGGATAAGACCGTCATAACCTTTGGATTCGATACGGCGGTACATTTTGCCACCGAATGCAGTGACCGCTTGCATTCCACGGCCGAGGCACACCAGAGGATTATGGTTGTAGAGGTGATGGGCCGATATGCCGGCTGGATAGCCCTCAATGTGGGGGTCTCGTCCACTGCCGATGTGATTCTGATTCCTGAAATTCCTTATGATATTCACAGGGTGGCCGAAAAGGTGATGGAGCGTGAGAAAAGCGGAAGGTTTTTTTCCATCATCGTTGTCGCCGAGGGAGCAAGACCCAAAAAGGGGAGCCGCACCGTGGCTGCAAAAAAAACTGCCGGCCGGGCAGAAAAGCTGGGCGGTATCGGGCAAAAGGTCTGTCTCGAACTTGAGGAAATCACCGGCAAAGAAGCACGACATGTGGTGTTGGGGCATTTATTGCGGGGCGGAACGCCCACCTCTTTTGACCGTCTTTTGTCCTTGCGGTTTGGTGCTGCCAGTGTGAGAGCACTGGACGAGGGGCAGGCCGGGGTAATGGTGGTGCTTGATCCGCCTACGGTCAACTATGTGCCCTTGGAACAAGCCTGTCAGCGGATGAAAACCGTACCCCTGGACTGTGACACCATTCTCACGGCCCGGGATTTGGGAATTTCCTTCGGCGATTGAAGGGCTCAGCGGATGAATATGGGGCTGCTCCAGGCCATATGCCCATCTTCCTGAGTCGCCTTTATTAAATACGGAACGGTTTGGCCCGGTTCCGGAGAGACCGGATATTCCAGCGATAATATAGTTTCTTCTATTCTTTCAGGATAGCGTTGAATAGTGACTTTCAATCCCAGTCCCCCGAGATCATATGCAACCGGGGCATCTCCCAATTCGGCGAGATTCGCGTCACAGTTTCCCATTAAAGATTCGAATTTGAGATGACCGATGCCCTTGTCCGTTAAATAGAGATCAATTCCATCCGTATCTCCTGTGGTGCTGGATATAAATTCCAGGGAATGGGAATCAAGGCCTATGATTCCGTCCGCGGGTGAATCGAAGGCGTATGTCAAAGCCTGTTCGATTCGGTTTCCTTCAATTGTAATACAGCCATCCCAGGTGGCGCGTCTTGCCCGACCTCTGATTCGTGCCCCTTCCCAGGATACTCGAATCCTTTTTGATTCCGTCATATCGCGGAATCCAGGCGAACGGATTGTTTCCGTGACTTCCCTGCCTTTAAAAAGAACGAGTGACTCCAAAGGCGCTGTTCCGGTGACGGTTGCCTGGATGTTGACGTTTTTCTGAGATTCAACAACGGATCCCATGGGATGTCCGTCCGCTTCAAATGAAACAGCCATGCGAGGACCTGTGGTTCCGTAGCAACGGCGCGCTTTAAGGGCATCAAATATGGACTCCCGTGTCAACTTCTCAGCCAGTACACAGGTAAGCCCCCCGTAGATGCCAAAGGAGCCGGCTCCCGGATGTTCGGCACCGGGCCTTCCCTTGTGACCGTCGCTGTTGCAGGATACACCCACCATATACCCTTGATCCAAAGCATCCCAGAGCATCCATTCGAATATACCCCAACAGGAGACAATTTCCACCAAGGGGGTCAGCCCGGGATCGAAGAATTTCCGGACGTCTGCATATCTACCGCCAACATGGGGAATCAATATCGTATTGCCGTTTTCATGAAGGCGACGATGCAATTCACCGATAGGATGCGCCGGTGTCCTGTCGTCTTCCGGGATCTCCGGAATCTGCCAGTGGCTGGAACGGAAA
>CAYSUA010000198.1:0-9693 GCA_964433795.1 uncultured Desulfobacteraceae bacterium
ATTGTCTGCGTATGTCTGTGTGTGTCTGTGGCTAAAATATATTTTCAATCGCTTCCGGCTCATACCGGGGAACCAGTGTGGTGAGTGTGTCGATATTTCTTACAACGTGTAAAACAAATCGACAAGCAAGACCCATATATCCTCTTGCTCAAACCTGTATGATCCAAAGGGCTTGTTTCATCATGCTCTTGCCCATAATTTTTCGGGGTTGGCTATTTCTATGATTTTAGCTTGTTATGCATGTATTTTTTCAAATAATTTGCCTGCCGATTCCGAGATAGACGCCAATTTCTCCAGTGGCACACAATTTGCTGAAACTATTGGGTGTTAGCGGAAGGATTGAATGTAATAACCGGCGGGCTCGGTGAGAACTTTGAACACTGATCCGAGTACCCCGTCTGTGGTTGATTTTCGTTTGGTATCATAGGACAGCGGCCGAATTATTCAAACGTTATATTATTGCTCCCGCCAACAATTTGTATTTAGACAGGATTCCATTTCCGTATGCAGTTTGCTAATAGGAGTTTTCTATGTTTTACGCAGGGATATACCAACCATCCCAGATAAAAGGCCTAAAATCTGAAATAAGAAAGTTTGTTGGAAAGGAAATCCCTCTTCAATACGGGTGGCGTACGACCGATGGTCAGGATAAGGGGCAGCATTATTACACGGCGGCCCCTTTTATCAACTATGTACCTGAAAGTGATTTGAAAAATCTGGTAAATATTTCACGTATTAAATACGAAGAAATCCAAAAGGAGATAATGGATGTATTATGAGGCCACTTTCCAACCCAAAAATGTAAAACTATCAAATTTTGAAGTTGAAAAATTGATAGGCAAAAAATTATTACTATTTAAGGGATGGCGAGCTGCGGAGGGTCCCTATTCGGGGCAGCAGTGCTATATTACGAGCCCCTACATTGGTTGGATTCCTGAATGTGGTTTAAAGGATATGAAACGAATCTCTTATTCAGAATGGCAAAGTGGTATTGATGGTTTGTGAAATAGACAAATTGGAGATTTGAATGGAACTATCGAGAGTAAAGGCGTTGGAAATAAAACTTCGAGAAATGCTTAAATTCAGCAAACAATACCAAGCAGAGAAAAATCCGAAGCTCAGTCAAATTAATACCGGTTATATTATTCGACGCAGGAAAGGCGAAATCGACAAACGGATATCTGTAGAAGAAAAACACAAAGCTACAGCGAATTACCAATTTTCTGAATTATCTTCCAAACGGTGAATGAGAATGGTGTAAGAAATTGAGGGAGCTGGCGGGCAAAGAGCTTCCTGCGAAACTGAATGAAAGCAGAAATATGGTTAACCTTGGAAATCATATCATAGAGTGTATCTGGACATTTAGTCAGGCATTTCTGGGCGCTGTTTACTTGGCATTGATTCTACTCATATGCATAGTTGTGTGTGCTTTATTGCATCGGTTCATTATTATCAAGAGAGAGAATTATCAAGAAAGTCAGGAGTGAACAACGCTTCTGATCGGGCAAAAAAACCATTCGTGGATGGAAACTAGCTGGGGTGATGAAATAGAGCCTGATAACTGCAATCCGCCGATTCAAAAGGCTGAAAGAATGAATTGCGCAGCTAATCTTGTTTTGGAAGGGGGCGCGCATGGCTGAAATAGATCAAAAGAAAATAGGTGTGGTTCATAAATACTTTGAAGATGAATTTCCAGAATGCAACATCAGAGTCGGTTATGATTACGATCGAATGGCTCCAAAATTTCAAGTATTCTGTACGGCGAAAAATTATTGCACGATTATTAACAGAGCATTTTTCTATAACCGAAATACTAAGGAGATAAATGACTGGTTACAAACTTACGAGCTTTCTAAAGCCTTATCGGATCGTGCGAATCGTACAATCATAATAAACCCAGAAGGTAACATGACTAATGGGTCAGAAGTCAAATGCCTTAGAATCAACGGACATGGAAAGGATCTTGCAACACCTTTTTAATGCAAGGGGCGGTACATAGTCCAGAGTGCTGCCCGGAATCCACAACTGTTAATGCCACCGAAAGATGCACTATGTGGATTCCGGGCACACCGGGCAATGCACTTAGCCCCTTGATTAGAGTTCACCCGACAAGGGTGACGCCCGGAGTCTGGTTTATTCTTGCATTGGGTCGGCTGGGCTCCGGGCATAACTCTATGATCGATGATTTCCACGTGCAGGTAGTCTCTTTACTTCCAATCTCATTATTCCTTGGCTCCTGGTTGCATTGCCATTGGTCCGAGGGATACAAAGCCGGAATCAGGTCAAATGTCATAAAGGAACCGGCAGACCTTGCATCCTTCCGGTGCCTTAGGCATGGCTTCTATGGCGGTCTGTATCATTTTCTGGAGTTGCGGCCACGTGGATTCAGAAGCGCTCTCGGCGAGTGTTGTATCATACACCCGGCCCCGATTCTGAAATCGATTTCGGAAGAATTTACAGGTCTCGGTTTCCCATAAATCTTTCAAGCTTTGAGTAGGGATATGTCCATAATGAACCCTAGGCATGCTGACTTGACCCCCCAGAAAAAAAACGGTACCCCCTATGGCCAGGTTGCTGCACGGTGCAACCGTACCGTCATGGCGGATAAAGAGTGAATTTTGAGGTTCCTGATTGCAGACCGGTTGTTCATCGGGGGCGAAAGAAAAGGACGTGGTTTCTACCTTCAATTTTCTGCCAAGGCGAAGCGCGCCTGAAATCAACTTTTTTACCCGGCGAACTTCCTTGGTCTCTTTAGAAGCAAAAATTCCGGATTGCCTTACAGAGTCATCACGGATGATATTGTACTGTTTGAAGTTCACCTGATCCGCACCGAGACGGGCAGCCAAGGTTACCATATCTTCAGCCTGATGAACATTCATCGGTGTTACGATAAAATTAATGATAATTCTCGGAACACTGTCCTTCCGAAGGGAAGCGATTCTCTGTAAATTCGTACAAACGGCTTCAAAGCTTTTGTTTTCCTTGGCAGCTTCTTCGGTATCTGCCGGAGCATCATACATAGGGACGGCAATCCAATCCACCCCGGCATCGATCATCTGCTGTGAGATCTGTTCTGTCAAATAAATGCCGTCACTTTGAAATCCTGTTTCACACCCTGCTGATTTGGCCGCCATGATCCAGTCTGCCAATCTCGGTTGAAGCAGCGGTTCACCGCCACCTGTGAAATCGATGGATTGAATATCGGGAAGATGAGGGCGGATCGCTTCCCATATTTCATCCGGCATCACTTTGGAGCTCTCTTTTTCTTTGAAAGCATTTTCGCGAAAAGAAACTCCACTATCTAAAGGATAAGCAAGAGACGATTCCAGTTGCAGTAACCGCCAACGCCTTTCCGCAACAGGCTTTATTTGAGTTGAATGGCGGAGTACCTTATCCCGCAACGGAGCAAACCGGCGATCTGCTAATTTGGGCCACTCCAGAGATGCGGTAGCGAGCATTTTGGATCCTCTATTGAGCCAGACCTCGCCGGAAGGGCCGGTTGCAGCTGTGAGAATATTCTTTGAGATGATAGACGTGGAAACACCGAAATGATCACGGGGGTGCAAACCGGGACGTTTTTTTTCTCGAAGCGCGTTTTCCTCAAACGAGGTGTCAACGGTTCCCGGATAGATATTGATGATATCTATACCTTCCGGTTCAAGTTCCAGACGCATGGTATTGGTCATTACCGCCAGGGCTGTCTTGCTTCCGCCGTATATTCCCACAGACGGAACCGGCACCCGACCGGCACAGGATACAATGTTAATAATACGGCCCTTCCCTCTGGATTTCATTTGTGGAAGCAAGGCTCTAATCAGGCTCAAAGGAGCAAAGGTGTTAAGTTCGAAAAGGTACCGGATATTCTCATCGGTGGCTTCTTCCATTAGCGCGAAATAACCGATTCCGGCATTATTGAAAAGAACATCAATGTGTCCCAAAGCTGAGACCGCCTTTTCAGCAAGCTCCTCAGCTGTACCCGGCAATGACAAATCTGCAGGTACTGGAATAATTTGTGTCTCTTTAGTTAAGGTTGAGATTAGATTATTCAGCATATCGTAAGATCGGGAGGAAATAACCAGGTGGGAGCCCATCTCAGCCAGAAGATTTACCAAGGTCGAGCCCAACCCCCCGCTTGCGCCTGTTATCAGAACATTTTTCCCCTTAAAAGAAAATTCCTTCATCATCACACCCTATACTCTTTTTAGTTCTTGAGCATTCAAAATGCAATCATAGAGGTGAAAACCCACTTCCGTTCTTATGTATTGTACAGCAATATCCATACCAATTAGTGCCCATCCATAAATCGGTAAAATCGGCATGGGCACATTCTGGTGTTTCCAATTCACGGATTACAATCGGGTCTGCTATTCTCACCGAATCTGTCTTCGCCTGGGTGGGGAAAATCGGTAATCTGTAAACATAAGTATCGGCAGGTGTATCAAAAAGCGACAGTCCAATAACGATTTGATATTCATGCCAAATCTATAAATATCCTATCTAATTCCTTCTGAACGTGTTGCATTTTTAATCTCTTCTTTTTGACCGATTCCCCACACGATTTTCGGTGGTCGTAGAAATGTTAATAATAACAGATAGATATTAAAAAAACCTCCTTTGGTATCATCATTGCAATTTAAGAGAAACAGATCGGACAATGAATTCCAATAACAAAAGGGGGTAAGAAAATGTCAAAAAATATGAGAGCAACCAAAAGAAGTCGTCCCAAGGTATTTCAGGTAACGGAAGAGGAATGTATCTGGTCGAAAGCAGGCGTTGTCAATTTTCGGTTGTGCGATGCTGCCTATGACTGCAACAGTTGTCCTTTTGACAAAGCCATGCAGCGTGCAATGAAATCAAACACCAAAATGAAAGAGACTTCGGAACCGTTGGATTGGAGTGAGGCGCTCAGAAGGAGATTTACCGGAGCTTCACGGCCCTGCCGTCATCGGTTGACCGGACGCATCGAGGCCCCAAAAATTTGCACCTACAACTATGAATGCTACCATTGCCCATTTGATCAGATGCTTGATGAGCAGGATCTTGTGCGTATCACGGAAGCACCGCGCTACAGGCTCGCCTCAGGCTACAAAGTCGCCGATGGTCATTATTATCATATGGGGCATAGCTGGGCCCGGATAGAGCATGGCGGATATGTGAGAGTAGGGATTGATGATTTTTTGGTCCGGCTTTTCGGTAAATTTCAGAAAATGGCCCTGCCGCCACTGGGTGCAAAATTAAAGCAAGATCAGATCGGTTGGGTGTTCCATCGGGATGAACATGCGGCGGGCGTTTTGTCTCCGGTAGCCGGAAAAGTGCTTGCCGTCAATCAAAAGGCGCATGAACATCCTGAGCTCGCCCATGAGGACCCGTATAAAGACGGATGGCTGCTTGTTGTAGAACCGACCGCCTTAAAGAGGAGTCTCAGGCAGCTCTATTACGGGGAAGAAGGTATCCGGTGGATAGAGAAGGAAAGCCAAGAACTGATGCGTCTCATGGGGCCGGAATACGAGAAGTTGGCTGCCACAGGTGGTGAACCGATAAACGATTTCTACGGTCATTTTCCCGATATCGGATGGGAGAGCTTGGCGAAGAACTTTCTCCGAACGCAGATCAACTAGTGCTATTTCGAAGACTCGAATGAGAGCGTTCGTATCATGCTAGAGCTTGGGCAGCGCTGCGGCGCAGTACCTGCAGAAATAAGGTGGAATTTTATCTAAATTCTCGACCCGGCCTGTAAAATGCATGACACAGTGGCTGTCTTGGCAATGCACCCGATTAAAGAGGTGGCCCAATTCGTGGAGAGCGACCTTTGCCGTCCGCTCCAATGTTTGGGGTAAAAGCGGCTTGCGGTTGCTCGACATTCCACCGAGTCGATGCATTGAGACCACAGCGTATTTTTCGCCTTCTCTAGCCTCTCCAAATACATGGGTGAAAATCGGAACGAAGAGATCCACGCTCAGCACACCGATGATCTTTTCTTGATCATGGGTGTGCGTGGATTCCAGGGTCGAGAGAATGATCCCGGCATCGTACTGTTGCCGTCGGGGATCATACGCATAGGTCGGATGCTCCAGTGACGGCAGGATCTCCGTGTTGAGATTCAAGTAGCCGGTAATATGGGCTGCAATCACTTTTAGAACGTCTTTGGGAACTTCACCGATGGCTAACAGGCCGATGATTATGTCAGGTACGATCATCAGAGGACGGTTGATTCAGGGAGGCGTTCGATTTTCTCATTAATTTGAACCGCTTGATTTTTTTATGAAGCGTCACTCGATTAATCCCCAGCATCTTTGCAGCCCGAGTGATATTCCAGCCGTATTCTTCTAAAATTTCCTTTACATAACTTTTTTCCATCTCCAGCAGAGATTGTCTTTTTCCGGGCACAGTATAAGCGGTCTGAAGAAAAGAGAGATCCGCAACGCGCAGGGTTCGGGATTTGGATAGGACCACCGCTCTTTCTATCGCATTTTCCAGCTCCCTGACATTACCAGGCCAATCATATTGTTTCAAGAGCGTCAACGCCTCATTATTTATATGATCCACTGGTTTTGTGGTTTCATGGCTGTATTTATTAAGGAAATGATCGGCCAACAACGGTATATCCTCGATTCTTCTTCGAAGCGGCGGGATTTCGATTTTTATGACATTAATTCGATAAAAAAAGTCTTCTCTAAAAGATCCTTCGGAAATCGTTTTTTCCAGATCCCGGCGCGTAGCGGATATCAGGCGGAAATCCACTTCAAAGGACTGACTGCTGCCGATTCTGCTGATTTTCTTTTCTTCCAAAACGCGCAGCAGATCGATCTGCATTTTGGAGCTGATTTCTCCGATTTCGTCAAGAAACAGCGTTCCTCCCGATACCACTTCCAAGAATCCCTTGCGGGCCTGCACCGCCCCGGTGAACGCTCCCTTCTGATGGCCGAACAGCTCGCTTTCAAGAAGCGAATCCGGTATGGCGCCGCAATTGATGGCAATAAACGGATGGTTGGCTCGGTTGCTTTTTGCATGAATGGCTTTAGCGATGAGTTCCTTTCCGGTTCCGGTTTCACCGGTTAACAGAACCGAGGCATCGGACAGAGCGACTTCCGGGATAAGGGTGAATACTTCTTCCATTTCAGGAGATTGCCCGATAATATTATCAAAACGGGTGATCCGGTCTAATCGACCCCTGAGGTAATTATATTCAGATGTGAGTTTTTTTTGCTGTGTGATCCTTTCCATCACAAGAGAGAGGTGATCCGGTTTGAACGGTTTGAGTAAATAGTCGCTGGCTCCCAATTTCATTGCTTTAACCGCGCTTTCAATAGAACCGTAAGCGGTGATGATGATTACAATGGTATCCGGATATTCGGCTTTAACTTTTTCCAGTAATTCAATGCCGTCCATACCAGGCATTTTAATATCGACAAACAAAAGCTCAAATGGGTAGGTTTCCAGCTTGTCCAATGCCTCAGGACCTGAAGATGCAGTTTCCACAAAATGGCCGGATTTTTGGAACCAGTGAAATAGGGATTCTCGAACGATCATTTCATCATCGACGATCATGATGTTTAACTTTTCATCCATGGTGACCTCGCTGAATCGGACAATTTTACTGCTGGGCAGGAAAATCCAACAGAAATGTCGTCCCTTCCCCAACCCGGCTTTTTACGCTGATGTTGCCCTTATGGTTTTTAACCACTCCGTAAGCAATCGATAAGCCAAGACCGGTACCCTCTCCCTCTTCCTTGGTCGTAAAAAAGGGATCAAAAATATGACTCTGGTTCTCCGGCGAAATGCCATAGCCGGTATCTCGAATCTCAATCTGTATGGATTTCTTCTTACGATCTAAATCGGATTTCACAGACAGTTGTCCACCCTGGGGCATTGCCTCAATGGCGTTGAAAATGAGATTCAGAAAGCACTGCTGTAAATGATGGGCATCGCCTTCCATTAACAGGTTATTTGGAAATAGGTGCTTGCTAAGTTCGATCTCCTGCAGTTCCATCTTATGTCGAGTCAGGGTGATCACGACTTCCAGTATTTCATTAATGTCCAGGGTTTTATATTCCATTGCAGATTCTCGGGAGAAGGATAATAGACCCGATACAATGTTACCGCAACGCTCCAACTCCTGCGACATGAGAGACGTATATTTTCTGAAGTTATCAAAATCATCTTTGCTCAGTTCGCCCCCAGCCAACGTGTCCTCCATGAGATGACTGAACGTCAGCAACCCTTGAATGGGATTATTGATTTCGTGGGCACAACTGGCCGCAAGTTTACCAAGGGATATCATTCGATCCTCTTGGACCAGTTTGTTAAAATCCGCTTTCAATTCCTCAGTTCTCTTTGCCAAGTGAGACGATATTTGTTTGGTTATATCCCGCCAAATTTCGATAACCTTTGTAATTTCGCCGTTTAGGTTTTTAACGGGATACGTTACCAAATCGTAGTACATCGTGCCGCTAACAGAAGCGAGATTATTATTGATAACATGCGCCGACTCACTTGTTCTCAATGTCTCCACCATCGGACATTGAAAGTCGGGCTGTGCGGTTGAACAGGGGACATCAAAACCATGAATGACCTTATAGCAGTATGCACCGATAATCTCTTCTTTGGGTTTTTTGATCTCATCCAGATAGGCTTTGTTGGCATCGGAAATGGTGAAATCGGTATTTAAGACCACGATGTGTTCATTGGTCTGGTGAATAAGAAAACTGGTGATCATTTTCTCAAGCGCAATTTGCTCTTCTGCCAATTTTAACTTGCTCGATACGTCTTTTGATGCCTCAACTGAATTTTTCAAAAAGGAGTTCCTTCTTTTTTCATCTTCCATCTTGCACGAGTTTCATGCAGCTATGCCGGGTTTTCAAACAATTGCCTGATGATCTTTTAAAAAGCATAAGGCGTGCCAAAAACAGTGCTTATTAACGATTGGATGTATTTTCAGTCAGTTAGCAATAATTGATTTTTTAGCTTTCGCCGGCGCGCATTAAAATTTAGAAGAATTTATAAATTCTTTTCGTAAAATTAAAACAAAAAGCCTCAGAGATAAGTGTATACGACGCTTACAATTGGTGTAGCCAAAACCACCGATTCGTCCACGGCCTCCGCCGCGTTGCCTCAAGTCCCTGCCTGTGCCGGCCCTTCACCTCTGGGTCCGGTGTCATCTCCCCCTATCATTTTACCTTCTTTTTTCGTGCTCAAGCACTTGTTTCTCTAATGATTTCTTCTTATTGCTATGAATAAAACACAGCATTGTGTCTTGACAGAATCTCTAAATTGTGTCCAGAAGTTATGTTTGGTGAGTGCTGGAGTGATGAAGGGGGGTATAATGAAATCTCAAAATAATAACATCATATTGAGAGAAGAAGATAGGATTAGGGATGAACTTGAGGATTTAAGATCCCGAGTTATGAACCTTCATAATCTTCTCCCCTGTTTAAAGCAATGTTCACATTTAAGCAATTTATTACAAAAAGTGTACGAAATACGAGAAGGGCTCAATCAATTAGAGCAAGGATTGTTACATACCCATCTCAAATGTTGCATCTCTCCAAGTTTAAAAGTTCCAGGAGAGGTCGTTATAGCAGTCTCTGAGCTAAGTACAAAAAGGCATGGTGCAATCATTGTAATAGAACAAGAAGACAGCTTAGATGCGTATCTAAAAGGTGGGGTTACCATCAATTCTTGTATTAGTGCTTC
>CAYSUA010000199.1:0-2794 GCA_964433795.1 uncultured Desulfobacteraceae bacterium
ATGGTAAAGTAAAAATACTGGCGAAGTGCCTTTTGTACTCTTACCCGAATCGTGTCGACCCTGTTTTTCTCTTCCGGATTCACTTCTTCCACGACCTCCAGCACCACACAAATGGCGTCTTCCAGCAGATGTCCGGTTTCCGTTTCAAACACAAAACCGCGCGAATCGATTTCAGGGCCATAAATCACGACTCCGGTTTCTTCGTCAAAGGCCATTTTTACCGCAACCACCCCCTCTTCAGAGAGAGTGCGCCTCTCTTTCAAAACACTGCGCCCGACATCACCGATCCCTTTGCCGTCCACCATCAGCCGCCCGGTGGCGACAGTGTCTATCACTGCAACCCGGTGATCATCAAATTCAATGACCTGGCCGTTTTCTGCGAGAAGAATTCTGTCTCTGGAGATTCCGACTTCTTCCGCCAGCCGGGAATGCAGTATCAAATGCCGGTATTCGCCATGTATCGGAATAAAGTATTTGGGGTTGGTTAAACGGATCATGGCTTTCAGCTCATCACGGAAGGCATGTCCGGACACATGGATTTCAGAGATTTTTTCGTAGATGACATCCGCACCGCGTTTGTAAAGTCTGTTGATAATGTTCGCAATGGCTTTTTCGTTTCCGGGGATGAATTTTGATGAAAGAATGACGGTATCCCCCTGTTTGACATTTATTTGCCGGTGGTTTCCAGTCGCCATTCGTGCCAGGGCGGACATGGGTTCCCCTTGGCTTCCCGTGGTAATGATGATGATTTCATCATCCGAGTAATTTTTGATTTCACTGATATCGATTTCCATGTCTGCAGGAAGATCTATGTATCCGAGCCCTTTTGCGATTTGTACAGCGATTTCTATACTTCGACCGTTGAAGATGACTTTTCGATCCCGATCCTTTGCGATGTTGATGATCTGCTGGATGCGGGCGATGTTGGAAGCAAAAAGCGAGATGATGATCCGTCCTTTGCTGTCATCAGAAATTTTCCCCAATGTTTTTCCGATTTCCACTGCGGAAATGGTGTGTCCTTCTTTTTCGACATTGGTGGAATCGGATAGGAGCGCTAAAACCCCGTCAATTCCATATCGCGCAAAGGTGTTGGAGTCGGTAGACATTCCCTCAATGGGGGTGTTGCTGATCTTAAAATCCCCGGTATGAATGATGCGACCCAGGGGGGTATTGATGGCCAACCCGATACCATCCACGACACTGTGGCTGACGCGGATAAAATCGAGCTCGAATTCTCCGATTTTGAGTTGTTCTCCCGGCTGGACCTCATGGAGACGGCTGGATGATATGAGATCGTGTTCTTCCAGCTTGTGCTTGACGATGCCGATGGTAAAAGGTGTCCCGAAGACCGGTGCATCCACTTCTCTGAGAAGATAAGGCAAGGCTCCGATATGGTCTTCATGGGCATGGGTGAGGATAATACCCGATATTTTAGCGCTTTGTTTTTTTATATAGGACATATCCGGAATCACGTAATCGACTCCGAGCATATAGTCTTCGGGAAACATTAAACCGGCATCCACCACAAACATGGTTTCATTGTATTCAAAAATCATCATATTCAGGCCGATTTCACCCAGCCCTCCCAAAGGGATAATTTTAAGTGTCATGCTATTTCCGTTCTATTTTTTTCAAACGCTTCGCAAATGATATTTCTTATGCGGTCCATGGGCGTCTGAATCATTCCGCTTAGGCCTTTATTTCCAATTGTTCAAGAATCGTGTCGGCATATCGGATGAGCCAATTTCTTTGTGCTTCTGTTGCATACCCCATGCAACTGCATCGCATTCTATTCTGGGTGCGCAGCAGCAGCTCGAAAGCGAGTCGATCGCTCTCAAGATCGATTGCAAAGCAAAGGGGGTGACAATCGGCGTGTTCGGCTTGCTCCGCGGTCAGCAAACCGGATTCCACGGGCAGCCAATAGATACCGTCTACGCGACTGGTACTGAAATGGTCGTGAAAAAATTCTTTAAGTTTTTTATGATCGGCCGGCTGAAGCTCATCTATCACATATTGTTTCATAACCGATTAGACTATCATAGCCTGCCATAAACGGCAATATCTTTGTGGCGGCGGAATTAGTAGATAACCGACCGGTTTCGCGGCTCATTTGAACAGAACCGTTGAATGGTGTATGAAGCATTCACATGGGGGGTTGAGCTCCTGAAAACAGAGTAATCTGGTTATGCAGAAAGCTCAAGCCAAGCACCTCCAAAAGAGTTGGAGTCGTTTAAAAGATTAAACAGTTGATCCCTATTGGCTGTGATTGAAAATATATATTTTAGCCGCAGACCCACACAGACATACGCAGACAAAAAAGATTTTTTTTCAACTTCAAATCAATTAATACCAACTAAATCGGAGAAGAACCATTAATAAAAATATCAGATTATGGAGGGTGATAGGAAATGGATTTTAAAACCATGGTGCAGGAGCAGAAGGAACTGATTATTAAAACTCGGCGGGATCTTCACCGGATTCCGGAAACCGCATATACGGAGAAGAAAACATCTGAATACGTGGCGGAGTATTTGAAACGGGAAGGACTGTCGGTCCAGACCGGCATTGCTACATACGGCGTAGTGGCAACCTTGGAAACCGGCAAGCCCGGCAAGACCATATTATTTCGGGCCGATATGGATGCGCTTCCTCTTGCCGAAAAAACCGGTCTTCCCTTTGCTTCGACACATGAAGGAGTGATGCATGCATGCGGCCATGATGCTCATATGGCCATGGTTTTGGGCGCAGCGACGATACTGAATAAATTGAAGTCGGATTTGAATGGCGCGGTCAA
>CAYSUA010000199.1:2812-6632 GCA_964433795.1 uncultured Desulfobacteraceae bacterium
GGAAGGCCCCGGTGGCGCGAAACCGATGATCGAGGCAGGGGTTTTGGAAAACCCGACGGTCGACCATTGTTTCGGCTGTCACGTGATGCCGGGCGTTCCCGAAGGTTCCATAGGCGTTAAGGCCGGCCCCTTTATGGCGGCAATGGATCGATTCGACCTTAAAATCATGGGCAAAGGAGGCCACGGGGCCATGCCCCATATATGTGTGGATGCTCTGGAAGTGGGCACTCAAGTAGTGAACGCTCTTCAACGGGTTTCCAGCCGCCACATGAATCCTTTGAGTCCGACCGTTGTGACGGTCGGCAGTTTTCATGCCGGAACCGCATTCAACATTATACCGGGTGAAGCCGAGCTTTCCGGCACCACACGAACGTTTGATCGGGCGATTTGGGCTTCCTGGCCGGAGCGCTTGAAGAAGATTATCGGCGGGGTGTGTCAGTCCATGGGCGCAAGCTATGAATTGAACTTCCAAAAAGGCTATCCTCCTACTATAAACGACGCTGAAATGACCGATTTTGTCAGAAAATGTGCGGCAGAAGTGGTGGGAGAATCTCAGGTCATCGAGCCGGAGCCGACCATGGGCGGCGAAGATATGGCCTATTTCTTAGAAAAGACCAAGGGATGCTTTTTCTTCCTCGGTGTCGGCCGGGAAAAAGGTTCACCTATCCATAATCCTGAATTCGACTTTAATGAAGATGTATTGCCGCTTGGAGTTGAGGCATATTGCCGAATCGCATTTGAAATGCTCCGATAATCTACCACACCATGGGTGCGTATCCGTCTTTGATAAAGTTCGATATCATGGATCCCACGTATTCGACTTGAAAACCGAGTTCTTGCAGTTTGTCTGATTTTCCCGCATGATCCGATAAAAATTTGCAGGCTATGGGTGTCTGGTAATCAAGCAGTTGAGCAGCTTCTTCCGCCACTTCTTCATCTTCACATACTAAATTTTCAAAGGGACCGAAAAAGATGACTTTAACATCTTCCAGCCACTTATTCTTCTGGGAATTACGGGCGTATAAAATTCCTGTCAGAGCTTTTTCCTTCTCTCCCGTTGCCAGAATGATCAGAACTTTCGATGACATAAGCGCCTCCTTTTTTGTTTCCGGATTCGATTGCTGAATTCAGCCGTAACCGATACTGCTGCTTCCGCATCATTTCATCTGTCTGTTTTGACTCTTCGGATGGTTTCATATAAACTTAGGATACCCGTTATGAATCAGAAGAATCGTAAATATCTATTGCCGACGGCTATCATTGATAGCGACCATAACATAATCACTGATTATGCAAAACAAACCACAGGACATGTGGATTCGCCGATTGAACCGGCAGAGATGGCCGTCAAGCTTTACTATGCGGTTCGAGATAACATCTGGTACGATCCGTATTCTCCCTTTCATCGTCCGGAGCATTACCGTGCCAGTGGAATCCTTTTAAAAGGCAGGGGGTATTGTGTCGCCAAGGCGACGCTGCTTTGCGCCCTTGCCCGGGCTTGCGGCATTCCCAGTCGAGTCGGTTTTGCCACCGTGAAAAACCATCTGGCTACCGCACAACTGATCGAGCATATCGGGTCGAATCGATTTGTCTATCACGGGTTTACGGAATTTTTGTTGAATGGAAAATGGATCAAGGTAAGTCCCGCTTTCAATAAGGAACTTTGCGAGCGATTTCAGGTTCCCCCTCTCGAATTTGACGGCCGGAAAGACTCCATTTTTCAGACCTATAATTCACAAAACAAGCCTTTTATGGAGTATGTTGAATATCATGGCAGTTTTGCCGATATTCCGGTAAAATCCATTGTTAAGGCCTGGGAGCAGGAGTACGGTGAAGCCCGCGTTCGAAAATGGATCGAAGCCTTTGATCGGTCCGGCGGAAAGTCGATCCGCGATTTTGACCAGGAAAAGATATTAAAGGATGTACGGTGACGTCAAAAAACCGATCCCTTACGGGTCTATTAAGACGCTGTTTCTTGATGTGGGCAATACATTGGTTTCCATGGATTTTGAATGGATTCAATACCAGCTGCAGCAGCATGGAATGGTTTTTTCCGTCGAGAAGCTTCAGCATGCAGAAGCGGTAGCCCGAACCATTGTTTCCGATGAACTGAATCGCTTGAAAAGTACGGAAACAGAGGACACATTCCGTTTTTATTTTATTACGACCCTCAGAAATCTTTTGCCGTCGTCAAATACCGAAGAAACCGTTCTAGAATCATTGTGTTCAGAGTTGCTCCCTGTTTTAAAAAAAAGAAACCAGACGCAGCGTCTCTGGTCAAGAGTGCTTCCCGGTATTCCAGAAGCGCTTGATCGACTTCAAACCGCGGGACTTCAGCTTGTGGCTGTCAGCAATGCAGATGGTACCGTGGAAAAGAGCTTAACCGTTCTTGGATTGCGACGGTATTTTGATGCGGTTATCGACTCACATGTGGTCGGGTTTGAAAAACCGGATCCCCGGGTTTTCTTTCATGCAATTTCAGTTTCCGGAGCCGATCCGAAATCTACGCTGCACGTCGGAGATATGTATGCGGTTGATATCGCGGGTGCAAACGCTGCCGGCATTTATGCCGTACTGCTGGATCCCTATGAGGTATGGCACGGTGTTGATTGCCATAAGATATCGGATCTTCCTTGCCTCGTTGATCGAATCTTGAGATGATTTATTCATCCAGTGCGCTGTACCCATCTAAAAAGGGAGGTGCATTATATGGTAGGCACTCGTAGAGATTTTATCAAACAGACCGTCATGGCCGGGGGATCATTGCTTTTCATGCCGCATTCCCTGGTTGCAAAGACCGCTACAAGGGTCCCGGCTTACCAAAAGCTCGAAGATTCGGGACAACTATCGGAGAGAATTGAAGAAGCCTATTCCATTTTTGAAAAATGTCGCCTCTGCCCCCGTGAGTGTGGCGTCAACCGTCTGGAAGGGGAAATCGGCTTTTGCCGTGCACCCTCAAAAGTTTTTGTATATGTCGCCCAGCCGCATTTTGGGGAAGAGCTGTCCCTGGTGGGACGCCGCGGTTCCGGTACGATCTTTTTTTCCAATTGTAATCTACGTTGTGTATTCTGCCAGAACTGGCCCATTGCCCATAGGGGTGAAGGAAAAGAGATCACAGATGATGAACTCGCGGATATGATGCTGAACCTCCAAGGGATCGGGTGTCATAATATCAATCTGGTCACTCCCACCCATGTGATGCCGAATATATTGAAAGCCACCCGAATCGCATTTCAAAAGGGGATGCGAATTCCTCTGGTTTATAATACCAGCGGGTATGAGCGGGTTGAGATTATAAAAATCCTGGACGGCATTGTAGATATCTATTTGCCGGATATTAAATATATGGATGGCAAAATGGCTACTACCTATTCCTCCGATGCTTCCGACTATCCGGAAACAGCAACGAGCGCCGTGGCTGAGATGAATCGCCAGGTCGGCATTCATCGGGTGGATTCGCAGGGGGTTGCGGTTCGTGGATTGATGATACGGCATCTGGTCATGCCGAATCGGGTTGCAGGATCAAAGGCCTTGGTCAAATGGGTATCTGAAACGCTTCCTAAAAATACTTATGTGAACATCATGTCCCAATACCACGTGGACTTCAAAGCATTTGAGTATCCGGAAATTGCCCGGGGCATTACGGTTCAGGAATTTATAGAGGCCATGCAGTGGGCAACCGATTACGGTTTGACAAATATAGATCCCCGGTCCATAAGGATTCGGGATTACTATCTCAAGGAAATCAGCAACAGCTCATGACCCCGCGCAAATTGATTCATTCCATCATTAAAGATCTTAAAGATTTGGAATTTAAACC
>CAYSUA010000199.1:6642-9669 GCA_964433795.1 uncultured Desulfobacteraceae bacterium
CGTGATTGTTCATCAAACCATGACATATTGACATTTTGTCATATTCAGCTATGATAAGTTATCAATTATTAGATCGATCACTATCCGTAACATGGAGTTTAATATGTTAATTACTATAGACAAAAGAGGTAGCATCAATCTACCATCAAGCCTTCGGAAACAACTCGGGCTCGAAGCCGGATCATACCTTGATTTGAGTGTTGTGGACGGTGGGGCAATAATTCTCAATCCTGTTTCTATATACCCCAGCGTTCGACTCAATGAGCAAGGCCTTGAAAAGCTTCGGGAGGCTCGCGGGAGTGGAACCGGCAAGCTTCCCAAGTGGATAACCGAGGACATGAAACATGCCCGAGCTGATACCGACTAAAAAGTTTCTTAAGGATCTTGAAAAATATCGCTCCAATCAGAGCATGCGCAAGAAAATAGCGAAGGCCCTGGTTAATCTTGAGAATAATCCCCTTCATCCCGGACTTCACCTTGAACGCATCATAAATGATCCAACGGCTTGGTCCATTCGGGTTGACCGGCGGTATCGAATATCTATCGATCCACAGAAACATTTACCGTCAGGCAATCCGGACTGGAAAGCTTCGGTTTTACTTCTTCGTTTTTTGGATCATGATGATCTATACAAATTTTCAAGGTAATTTAACCAACGTGATAGCAGTTTAGGATAGATTGGATGCAGTCTATGACCCCGCACCGGTTGATCCAAAAGGCGCTGAAAGATCTTAAGGGCCTAAAGTTTGGTCTTCCGGTCACCCATGTCTACAACCCTTTAGAATACGCTGCTGAAGCATATCTCGCCTATCTTACCGCTTTTGCCGGACCGGCTAAGGAAATTATACTTTTAGGAATGAACCCGGGGCCGTGGGGAATGGCGCAGACCGGTGTGCCCTTCGGGGAGATCGATGCGGTAAAAGACTGGTTGGGCATTCATGTCAAGGTCAAAGCCCCTGAACATATACATCCCAAACGGCCGGTATTGGGCTTTGAAAGTGCAAGGAGCGAAGTGAGCGGACGGCGGCTGTGGGGATGGGTAAAATCGACATTCAAAACCCCGGACAAATTTTTTCCCCGTTTCTTTGTGGCCAACTATTGCCCGTTGATGTTTATCGATGCCGACGGCCGGAATCGGACACCCGATAAAATTCCGATGGCACAGAAAACACCGCTGCTTGAAGCCTGTGATCGATCCCTCAGACATCTGGTTCGATGGATGGCGCCCTGTTATGTGGTGGGTGTGGGCCGGTTTGCCGAAAAGCGTGCACACCATGCATTGAAAGATTTTGACGTGATTATCGGTGGCATCACGCACCCAAGCCCGGCAAATCCAAAGGCCAACCGGGGGTGGGAAAAGATTATCGAGAGAGAGCTCAAAGATTTGGGAATTCGGTTCTAGGGAGGTACGTCTTTTGAAAATCAACCGACTCGATCATCTGGTGCTTACGGTAAAGGATCTGGATAAGACCTGTGATTTCTACAACAGCGTTCTCGGTATGGAAACGCAAATCTTTTCAGGAAACCGCAGGGCGCTTACTTTCGGAGCCCAGAAGATCAACCTTCATCAGTATGGCAATGAACTGGAGCCCAAGGCGCTTGAGCCGACGACCGGCGCTGCAGACCTGTGCTTCATTACCGATGTTCCCATTGATGATGTGCTAAAACATCTTAAAGACTGCCGGGTTGTGATCATTGAAGGGCCTGTTGAAAAAATCGGTGCGCAGGGACCGATTCTTTCCGTTTATTTCAGGGATCCTGATGGAAACTTGATAGAAGTATCCAATGCACCAAAACAGGAAGACGCTTAGCCTCGGTATTTTCGGATATGCTCCCCAAAGCGTTTTCCGATTTGTACAGCTGAATGAAAGTGTTATCCGGGTCGAGTGTAACTTTCTAAAGCTAATAAAAATCGTTCAGAATGCCCGTTGCTTGAGGTATTGATGTACAGAAGAAAGAATAATAAACTGTGGAATTGAGATTGGTGCATGCTAATCGCAAGTTTCCGGAATGTCATGATGTACAGTGTCAGTTAAAACACCTTGAGGAGCAGATTATATCAAAACCGATAAGGAATTACGCCTTTTCTGATCAATTGGGCGGGCACAACATATTGTGTTTGGCCAATTTGAAATAAATCATTAAAAATTTGTTTGCCCGTGGTGGATATCCATATCTAACTCGATAGTATAGGAATTTCCTTTTTAGGACAGCTCCTTATTTTTTTTCCCACGTAGGCAAAAGAAAAATGGATAACCGTCTGTGTTTGTCTGTGTGGGTCTGTGGCTAATTTATAAGATCATGGAATTTCATGTTCATAGCAGTTATCCCAACATTGCCAGATACCCGGTCCATTTCTGATCCAGTTTCACGATTTTTTTTATCGACACTTCTTCATTGGACGCTTCAACTTGCGATAGGGATAAAATTGAAATTAATATGAGAAGCATTACAAGGGCTCTTATGAGGGCTTTTTCGTCAAACCAAAATAAGCATAAATTTAGTCCATTATAGAAACCCTGGCCCTTTGGGCTAGGTCAGAGCCGAAGGCTCTGCCATAAAATAATAAAGATAAAATCCTTATTTAAGGCTTGCGAATAGTCCCCCTATGGGGACAGCAAGCCAAAGCCTGGCCCTCTGGACCAGGATTCTTTACAATAGATGTCTGTAAAAAGGAGTGAAAAAGGAGGGGAAGGGGAGACTGGGAGAGGGGGCGAGGGGGAAGGAAGAGATCAGACGACAGAGGACGGATGACAGCCGCCTTCGCCTCATGGCTTCCGCCTACGTTAATTCAGCCGTCGTTGCCGAGGCTATCTGGACGAAGTCGACAACTACGGCGGGACAAGTCTGTGCGTCAAGGAGGACGGAAGGGAGAATGTGGATTTCTGAATGGTGAATGGGGAAGGAATAGAAGACAAGTGACCAAGGATGGATGAGGAACGAAAAACAGGAGACTGGGAGAGTAATTGACTTTTGGGAATGGAAGGTTGGGAGCTGCGTTTAATTACGATTCTTCGAGGGGGCTTT
>CAYSUA010000200.1:0-9666 GCA_964433795.1 uncultured Desulfobacteraceae bacterium
CGGGCACGGGGTGGGATTCGGTTTCCACGAACCGCCGCAAGTCCCCCATTTCGGCCGTAAAGGAGAGGGCGTTGTATTGGTGCCCGGCATGGTCTTTACGATTGAACCCATGATCAACCTCGGCAAGAAAGAACTTATCATATTAGAGGACAAATGGACGGCTGTCACCAAAGACGGTTCTTTATCCGCCCAGTTTGAGCAGCCCGTAGTGGTTACCGAAAACGGATTGGATAGTTTAACTCCCTTCGATTGATAACCCCAATATATAGATCATAAATTCTACCCCCGCGTTAAGTTTGCACTAGTGCGCATTTATTTCGCACTATTTCTTGCCTCAAGATCTTCAGAAATACCGCACTATCGATCAAATTAACATAATTTAATCAGTAGGTTGAATAAATAATGTATTGATTGGCATGGCCATTGCTCTGTAGTGATGCATCAAGGTATCTCCGGAATCCAATTACCCTTTCAGGGGGGAAATTATGATAAAATTAAAAAGTTTGCAGGAAGGGCTTGGACTGAATGCCCTGGATTATCCGGTTCCCTCCCATGCAAACACATTCTGGTATTCACTGGGGGGTGTGTCTCTATTTTGCTTCGTAATCACCATGATTACCGGTGCGCTGTTGACCCAGTTTTACAATCCGACCCCACAGGTGGCTCATGCCAGTGTTCGTTATATCAACATGAATACCGGAATCGGGTTTGTAAGAGCCCTTCACCACTGGAGTGCAAATCTGGGATTCTTGCTGCTCATTGCGCATATGTTTAGAATCTTATTCACAGGAGCCTATCGTCCTCCCCGAATGGCAACCTATTTCGTGGGTTTAGGTTTACTCGGGATTGCCTTTAAGCTTTATTTTACCGGAACCGTCCTGAAGTGGGATCAAGAGGGATATGAGGCAATGGCCCATTTTGTTGCGGTAAACAAACTGTTAGGGCCTTTAGGGGCCATTTTCCAGGAAGATTTTACCCTGTCAACCAGCATGCTGGCCCGCATCTACGGGCTGCATATCGGGATCCTGCCAGCCGCATTTCTCGCGTTGATATTTATACATGTCTTATATGTAAAACATTTCGGAATCGCCCCCAAGCCGTACCAGAATCCCGAAGACTATGAGAAGAGCCTGACGCTTTCTGAAGGCGGATCATTCATCCGGCACCTTAAAGGACTGATTCTATACAGCGTTGTGATACTGGTTGTCCTCGTTGCTTTGTCGGCTCTTTTTAAGCCCGGACTGCTGGAAGCTCCGAAAGCCGGAATAGAAGTTACCAAACCGCCCTGGCCTTTTTGGGTCTTCTATCCCGTTGAATCGGCACTGGGTATCGTCGGCATTCTGATCGGTTCCGTAGTGGTCGGCGCCGGTTTGATTCTGATACCCATACTGGGGGCCGTTATCGGAAGCGAAGCAAAGCTGTTCAAAATAACAAGAACACTGGTGGGCATCGGATTGGTGGCATGGGTCATTAATATGATCATCACCTATTTTTCACCGGTGATGAAGCATATGTAAATATGCAATTGCGTTATTATCCAAAGAGGTATGATTATGAAAACTTATCCTGTTCGATTCACATTCATTGCAATTATTATCGTGGGTGTATCCCTTTTCGGAGCACCGGCAGCCTGGAGCCACGGCGAAGCCACACAAATCGTTCCGGAATCGTTGACAGTAAAAGCCGGAGGGAAATTGAAAGTCACCGTAAACGGTCTGGTGGACACCAAAACCGCGATCTTCCGATTGACGGGAATGTTCGGTAAATTCGAACTGGGGGAATTTAAGATCAGCAGCGATGATTTTACCCAGGTTCTGGAGATCCCGGCAGAGGTTCCTCCCGGCAGCTACCGTCTTACGGTTGAGGGCGGGGATAAAAGTGCAAAGGCGGTCATCAATATCAATTAGGGCCCGGGTTGGCTACGGCGCAATTCCGCTTTGATACCCCGCAGCTTGCTGCGAGGAGCTTCATTCTTTTTAGCAAAAATTGATTGACGGTCATAAATCGATTTTGATACACTATGTCACAATGTGGCATATAATTTGATGATCTGATTATCACCTATGCAACTTAGAAGAATTAAATTTTTACAATTCGCGCTGATGGGGTTGATCGTTTTGAGTGCCTTAGATGGGGCACACTGTTATCAACTCTGTGTTGCCGATAGCGGTGTTGTCAATTCCTCTCAAATAGCAATCTGCAGTGTTGTTTCCCACAATTTTGTTCATTCTGAAATTGTATTTTCGGCTCTGTTTGTATTGCCGATGTTAGGAGTTTTTATAATTCTCATCCTAAAGAATATTCCTGCGGGTTTCATTAAACCGCCTCTCAGACCCCCCCGGTATTCCGTATAAAAGCCCTGTTTGTTTAAACATTAGACAAGTCTATCCTTGTGCCATGGCGGAGTTATTCGGCACACAACCCTCAACTTACGATGGAAAAGCAAAAGAATTATTTATTCAACTGTCCAAAGAATCTATATGCGTAAAAGCGAGCAATACAAGCATACCAAAGGGATGCAGAACCCATGACCGTAATCGGATATTATTCTTTATTCATATCACTGTTTCTATCGGCGTATGCCATAATCGCCGCCATTTCCGGAGCGAGAACCCGGAGCCCGGAAATGATCGCAAGTGCCGAAAATGCAGCCGTAGCCCTCTTTGGTTTTCTCACTTTGGCCGCCGGAGCCATGCTGTATGCTTTGGTCACACGGAATTTTCAAATTGAATATGTCGCCAAATATACCAGTTTAGGCCTTCCCATGGCATATACCGTCGCGGCATTTTATGCCGGCCAGAAGGGTTCTCTGCTCTTCTGGGCCTGGATGCTTTCCATATTCTCTGCCTTTGTGGTTTACCAAAATAAGGAAAAGAACCGAATCCTTATGCCCTATGTACTGGCCGTGCTCATGGGAGTTACGTTTTTTTTCATGGTGTTGCTGGTTTTCGTGACAAATCCTTTTGAGATGCTCAGGTTCATGCCTCAGGATGGTAGCGGATTAAATCCTTTGCTCCAAAATCCCGGTATGATATTTCATCCCCCCGCCCTGCTGTTAGGGTATGTCGGTTTTACCGTACCCTTTGCCTTCTCCATTGCTGCATTGATTACAGGCCGACTCGATGACACGTGGATCCGCACCACCCGAAAGTGGACCATCGCCTCATGGTTTTTTCTGACAGTCGGAAACATGCTGGGCATGGAGTGGGCCTATGTCGAATTGGGCTGGGGAGGCTACTGGGCGTGGGACCCGGTTGAGAACGCTTCTTTTATGCCATGGTTGACGGCCACCGCTTACCTGCACTCGGTGATGATACAGGAAAAAAGAGATATGCTGAAGGTTTGGAACATGGTGTTGATTCTCCTAACCTTTCTGCTCACGATTTTCGGGACTTTTATTACGAGAAGCGGAATTATTGCATCGGTTCACAGCTTCGGGCAATCCTCCCTGGGATACATTTTCCTTTTATTCTTGGGAATTATCCTAACGATTTCTTTATTGCTCCTGATTTATCGACTGCCTGATTTAAGAAGCAAAAACCATCTGGATTCCTTTCTCTCTCGGGAAAGCAGTTTTCTATACAACAACATGCTCTTTGTGGGCATTGCCTTTGCCGTTCTTTGGGGCACGCTGTTTCCCATCATTTCCGAAGCGGTTCGGGGTGTTAAAATTACGGTGGGTCCCCCGTATTTTAATGCCGTCATAATCCCCATTGCATTGGCATTGCTGCTATTGACAGGGTTGTGTCCGATGATTGCCTGGAGAAGGTCTTCTTTAAAGAAGTTTGCAGGTAAATTTCTATATCCTTCTATTCTTTCTGCCCTGGGGGCAGTTTTGTTATACGCTACCGGACTCCGATCCCCTCAGATTTTACTCCTTTATACTTTGTGTGTTTTTGTCTGCTTGACGCTGATTTTCGAGTTTGCAAGCGGAACCAGGGCGCGAAGGGCATTGATGAAAGAAGGATACCTGACTGCCTTCATGAACTTGGTGTCACGCAATAAACGCCGGTATGGAGGATATACTGTTCATCTCGGTGTGGTATTGGCCTTTGCGGCCTTTGGAGGGGGTGCCTTTAATATGGAAACCCAGGCAACCTTGAAACCAGGGGAATCAATGCAAATTAAAGGATATACGCTGCGGTTTGAAAGCCTGTCCAACTATCCAACGGCAAACAAACAGACCGTCACCGCTACCCTCACGCTCATCAAAGAGGGGCATGAGGTGGGTGTTTTGGTACCTGAAAAAAGTCTTTACAAGGGACAGGATCAACCGACGACGGATGTGGCCATTCATTCATCATTTAAGGAAGACGTTTATGCCATTTTGGCCGGTTATGACAAAGAGACGGTCACTTTTAAGATTCTGGTCAATCCGCTGGTCTCCTGGCTTTGGGCCGGAGGACTGTTGATGGCGTTTGGCACGGGCATCGCCATGTTGCCGGAGAGAAGAAGAAAAAAAGCAGTCCAGTTTCATGCCGGTGTCGTTGAGGGCGTATGACTGAAAAAAGGAGCGGAAGTTGTTCGTAGATTTAGGAGATAGATCATGCTGGAATATATCGTGACCATCGGTCTTATTGCCGGCGCCGGATGCTGGATCCTCTATCCGTTATTAAAGCCGGATCAATATAAAACCACACCGGTTTCCAGGGTGACGGAATCCCTCCGGCAGCTCGAAGTCAAAAAGGATAATGCCTATGCGGCCATCCGTGAGCTGGAGTTTGATTATAACATGGGAAAGCTATCCAAATCGGATTTTGGCTCGCTAGAGAGGCGATATCGGGCAGATGCCGTTCGTTTAATCGAAGAAATTGATAAATTGCAATCCGGACATAAGGTCGATGAAAAAACCCCGGAAGCGGATTTGGAAAGTCAGGCGGAGGGGAAAATTATCGCGTTGCGCAAAAAAAAAAGCAATGCTGCGCAAAGTATATTTTGTGTCCAATGCGGCACGGAGGTATCGGTCCCCGGACAATTTTGCCACTCATGTGGTGAAAGGCTTGAGAGTGTCTCCTAAGAAAGAGAAATAGAGGAAGATAGAAATGAAAAAGCGTCTTAAACTTAAACCGGTTCTTATTTCAATCATTGGGGTGCTCATCATCGGATATCTGATATTTACAGGGATTCGAGATACCATGACCTATTATCTCACGGTATCCGAGGTTATGGCAAAAGAAGTGGATTTTCAGAATGAGATTGTCCGCGTAGGCGGAAGTGTCTCGCCGGCATCCGTAAAATGGGACCCGAGGGCGCTGAAATTGACCTTTAACCTCGTCGACGGCCAGTCGAGTTTTTTGGTTGATTACAAGGGAGTGGTTCCCGATTCCTTCAAGCCGGGAAAAGAAGTAATTATTGAAGGAACCTATGCGGGAGAAGGGCTATTTAACGCCACCCAAATCATGCCGAAATGTGCTTCGAAGTATGAATAAACTATCAGCGACTCCAGACCCTCTGCCGAATCCTGATTTCGTTATTGAGACGGATTGCCTGGTTAAGAAATTCGGTTTTAAGACGGTTTTACGAAAAATTGATCTCTCGCTTAGAAAAGGGGATTTCCTATCGCTTTTCGGGCCAAATGGCGCCGGTAAAACCACACTCATGCAAATCCTCAGTTCTCAGATGCTTCCGACCTCGGGAAAGGTATATGTGTCAGGCATTGATACGCGATACGATCGAGAAGAAATCCATCGGCGTATCGGTGTCGTTACCCATGATCCGTATCTCTACAACAACCTGTCCACCAGTGAGAATCTCAAGTTTTACGCAAAGATGTATGATGTGCCCGGACAATCGGAAGAGATCGAAGAATTGTTAGAACGGGTCGGTTTGATTGCGTACAGAAACGATGCCGTCCATACCTTCTCCCGGGGTATGCAGCAGCGATTGTCGATTGCACGAGCCGTCATTCATGACCCATCGGTGCTGCTTTTAGATGAACCGTTTACCGGGCTGGATCAACAAGGAGTTGATGACCTTAAAAAACTTCTAAAAGGATTTCAAAATCAGGGAAAAACCATTGTTATGGCATCCCATCATTTAAGCCTGGGAGCCGAGCTCTGCAGCCATGCGGCCGTTCTATCTTCCGGGAGGCTGGTCTATATGGCCCATCAATCAAAAATAAATAAAGACAATTTTAAACAGACCTATCTGAAGTATGCCGGGGATACGCTAACCCCTACCAAGGGGTCCATATGAGATTTATCCGGAAAATATGGGCCATCATCTGGAAGGACTTGATCTCTGAATTCAGAACCAAAGAGACGATCCTCTCCATGAGCCTGTTTTCCTTTTTGGTCCTGATTATTTTCAGCTTTGCATTCGGCACCAGCACCCATGAGTTGCGAAACATGATGCCGGGAATCATATGGGTTGCTTTTATATTTTCCGGCCTCATGGGACTCAATCGTACCTTCGGTTCGGAGCGGGACAAGGGGACGTTACCGGGATTGCTTCTATGTCCCATAAGCCCCTGGGGAATTTATCTTGCTAAAATGATCGGCGTTTTCATTTTCACCGCTATCATGGAAGCCTTCTTGCTGGTGCTGTTTGCGATCCTTTACAATCTGAACCTTGTTCCGGTTTTATTTCCTTTTGTATTGATTGTCTTTTTAGGCACCCTGGGTTTTTCGATTATCGGTACCATCCTATCCGCTATCTCTGCAAGAACCAGGGCACGAGATGTTATGCTGTCCATCCTGGTTTTTCCGATTTCGGTTCCGCTGGTTATCGCCTCGGTCAAGGCCACCGGAAACATATTAGCCGGAAAATCGATTCAAGCGATCTACCCGTGGCTGAAAATTTTAACCGCTTATGACCTGGTTTTTCTCCTGGTCGCATATTTCACATTCGAGTTTGTCATGGAGGAGTAAGAGTGAAAGAGAACCGCAACCGAAATTTTACCATGGCCTTAGGAAACGTTACGTTTATAATGATGCTTTTTGCGCTTTATGCCATATTCTTTTATGCACCTCTAGAGAAAACCATGGGGATCATTCAAAAAATTTTCTATATTCACGTTTCTTCGGCATTTTTCGTATTTTTCGCATTTCTAATTACTTTCATCGCAAGCATCCTTTATCTGTCTACCAAAGCGCGCAAGTGGGATACCATCGCGGTTTGTTCCGTGGAAGTAGGGATCATATTCTGTACCATCGTATTGACTACAGGCCCAATATGGGCAAAACCGATCTGGAATGTGTGGTGGACATGGGATCCACGATTGGTAACCACCCTGATTCTCTGGTTCATTTACGTGGCCTACTTGATGCTGCGGCGTGTCGTGGAAGGCAACCAACGGTTAAACATATCAGCAGTTTTGGGAATTATCGGATTTGTCAATGTTCCGCTTACATTCTTAACGATTAGGCTTTGGCGATCCATCCACCCGGTTCTCATTACCAGCCGGGGAATCAATATCAATACCCCGATGAAGTATACGTTGTTGATTACGGTTATCGCTTTTTGCTGCCTGTTTATCTTTCTGTTAATTTCGCGGATCAGAATAGAGACCCTTAAAATAAAGCTCGAAGAGGTCGGCGAACTAATGGAAGAAAAGGTTCAATTGAAGTGGTCTTAAAGAAAAGTTAAAGGAGCAGACCATGTCGAATACAATTTATCTTTTTTCAGCATTCAGCATTACATGGGCCATTCTGTTTATTTACATTTTCAGAATGGTAAGGGAGCAACATGTGTTGAAAATTAAGGTCGATAAAATCGAGGAGATTTTGGAGAAAGACATCAAAGAGATGTAAGGATTCGTTTGGGGCGAAGCCTTTAACTTTTCAATTTCTAAATTTAAAGGAGGGTATTATGCTTTGTTGTGTCGGTCTTTTCGGAGGGTCGTTTGTAGGGCAATCTTTAGGTGGCCATTGGACTGTTACCGCACCAGCGATAGGTTTTGGTTTAGGCCTTTATGGTGATATGAAGCTCATGCGGGGCATGCATGGGAAAAATTCCGATGATAGTAATCGCAAAAGTATGATGCCTTGCTGCAATTTATTTTCCAAGCGGGAAAAAACGGAAGAGCCGTTATTACAAGACAGAATCACAGACACTGAAGACGTCCGGCGTGACAGCGGTTAGTAAAAACTGGAATAATATAAATGGTCGAAAAGCCGAGACAAACCGATTTGACCCGAAAACGCTACAATCGCCTGGCTTTTTTTTACGATTTTCTGGAAGCCCCCATGGAACGACTGCGATTCGGCATGTGGCGGTGTCGTTTGAGAGAGAAGATCGAAGGCCCAAGAGTGCTGGAGGTCGGCGTGGGGACAGGAAAAAATTTTATTTATTACCCGCCTGACGTTTCGATCACGGGCATCGATTTGAGTCCACGAATGCTGGCAAAGGCAAAAAAGAAGGCAGCGGTCCTTAACCTCGATTCGGATTTAAAAGAGATGAACGTCCAACAGCTAACATTCCCCGATCACTCTTTTGATACGGTGTTCGCTACCTTCGTATTCTGTTCAGTGCCCAGTCCTTCGCAGGGGTTTAAGGAATTGAGACGGGTTTGCAAGCGGGATGGAAAGCTGTTGCTCCTTGAACACATGCGTCCCGGCAATTTCTTTCTAGGTATGTTGTTTGACATGCTCAATCCATTGGTTGTCCGAATGATGGGGGCCAACATCAACCGCCGCACAATGAGAAACATTCGAAAGGCCGGGTGGCGCGTTCAGGTTGAAGATCATCTTTCACTGGATATTGTTCGCTGGATCGAAGCTGTGCCGTGAACGAGATGCCGGGTGCGCGAATTTTTTTCGCGCTTAGATACTTCTCTAACACCTGATCTGGATACTTTATACCCTTATCCCTTTTCACCTCTTTCATGCTGATCTTCAAGAAACAGCACCTCCAAGCATAAATAGCCCATTAATATTGGTAAAATCATATAATTAAATATTATTGCCACACTGTGGCATATTCTTTGCTCAATAGAAAAGCAAGCATCGGATCAATGGAATCAAAAACACCAAAAACAGGATATTTGAATGGGAAAGAAAACAAAGAAAACGGCGAGAAAAAACACTAAACCGAAACACAGAGCGACGACAGCAACACCCAAAAGGCGTTCAAAATACCCGCTGATGGCCTTATCCCTAGGTATCGTATTGATCGGTGTAGGGGTTTTTTACCTATATCAAGACAAGCCTCCCCCAAAGCCGGCTGTGAAACCGATTAGCCTGAAAAAAAAGAACACCAACCTTCGGGAAACGAGACAGACTCTTCCGCCGACCATTTTTAGCGGGAGAGTGAGAAAAGCCTATCAAATTGCCCGCGATATACCCGAGGTGCTCGATAAACTCTATTGCTATTGCATGTGTAAAGAGAACTCCGGTCACAAGAATCTGCTGACCTGTTATGTCGACAACCACGCCGCCACCTGAGGGAATCTGTATAGATCAGACGCAGTTAGCGTCTAAAATGAACGCCAAGGGTGCAACCACCGCCGAAATTCAAGCTGCAATCGACCGAAAGTTCGGTAAGTCGTAAATGGCAGGATTGGTAATGAAACGAATCATCTTATTTTTTCTTTTTGCATCGGTTTTGATGCCCACGCTGATAGGCAATGCACAAACGGATATAACCACCATCGATACGCTGCTTATCAATATTTGGCCCGATTACGATAAAGCATCCGTCCTGGTCTTGTTGACCGGGACCCTACCC
>CAYSUA010000201.1:0-2381 GCA_964433795.1 uncultured Desulfobacteraceae bacterium
CGGTTTCCGGATCAGGACAATCGGTTTGTAAGAATTCAATAAACTTGTTGAGGCCAAGTTCCAATTTCTCGTCCGTCTCCTCAGAGTATTCAATTTCCTCGATCAGGTTGCTCTGAAATTGGGTTTTGGTATGTTTATGTGATTCGAAATCCAGAACCGATTGTACCTGATAAGTATTTACAGCTCGATAAGACTCATTATCAACACCCAAACCCACTATGATGCGGGTTTTTTCAACGGGTTCAATGCTGTCGTAAAGTTGATAAAAGCCGCTGGAACGGAAGTAGCCCACGAGGACGTCAAAGAGGCGGGTATCAGTAAGGGTGGCCTTGAACCGATCCAGTAGGGTCTGGTTTTTGTCGTTGGTAAAAAAAGTCAGGTCGGTTTGCTGGCTGCTCATCTTAAAATTCCAGTTATTTCAAAATTTCCCCGCCTGGATTAGGCCTTGCCTAAGATAATTCTCTTGTAATTTGAAACGTGCCATTAGCGTCAAAACCTGACTGAGCTAATAGCCGAGTTGCTGGTTCAAGGGTGTTCTGTTTTTTTTGAAATCACCTATCGATTTCGTTTTAGAGCGATGAATCAAAACCAGCATGATTTGGAATGTTTTTAATAATAGCGTAATTTTAATATATATATATTTGAGATGTGTCAATAAAAATCCAAAAAAATTAAACAGTTATATAATTAATAACCATTCCATGAGATGAGTTTTTCAACGTGCCTTTTGAGATATCTTTTGAAGCCCTCAAGATATCATCCACCTGAAAAACCTGTCATATGTCTGACGAATCCGAGATTTTCCATGATTGAAACAAATTCTTATGATAGGCGAGCTTACGAGACTATTGATGGAGGGGGGAACCATTATTTTTTGGATATAAAGGATTCTTCTTCACATCTATGGTTTTTGGATGGAAACTAAAGCAAGCTTAACAACTCCTCTACACTAATACCGACTTGGCGAATTATGGCCCGCAGGGTGCCTTTGGCAATTTCCTTGTGTTTAGGCACTGTCAACCTGCGGAAAGGTGGGTTTTCATTTCTCAAGATCATATGGCTGCCGGTCTGGTGATCGAAATGATATCCAATTTTCTCTAAAGCCTTGCACAACCCCTGGGCGGATAGGACAGGCAGTTTGCTCACAGGGCAACCTCTACAACCTCCTCGGAAATGGGAGGTGGAATCGGCTCGTTGTGCTTCTTAAGACTCTCAAGATATCCAGCAATAGCATCAGTAATATTTTGGACCGCTTCTTTTCTGCTGTGACCCTGTGAAATGCAGCCTGGTAAGGCAGGACAATCAGCCACGAAAATCCCATCCTCATCCTGTTCAATAAAAATCCGATATTTCATCTATCCTCTCTCATAAAATCTATAATGTTGTTTAAAAAAGGATATTATAAGCGTTTTTACAGGATTATCAATATTCAATGACCAAAAAACCAAATTCAAAACAATGATTTGGTATTGGGCTGTTGGATTACTCAGCTTCGGTCATTGAAATTTTTGATTTCGAATTTATTTGGAATTTGGTGTTTGTACATTGGTATTTTACCATTACAGCCTATAGAGCCTTGCCGCATTGTCATGAAGAATCATGCGACCGGTTTTTTCCGCCTGTGCTTTTGTCATCAGCTCCAACCGCACAGCATCTTCCATCACCTCTGAAAGTGCAATCTTTGCTGTTTTGGCTGCCAGCCAGGCAATTTCCGGAGTTCCATGGCCGCCGCTGCCGATAACTAATTTAGAAAGCGGGGCCCAGGCCATCACATCCCGATAACATTCGACAAGCCGCAAAGAAGCCCATGGCGTCATTTGCCCCATGTCCACCCAGACATGAGGGAATGTGTGGGCAAGCTGTCCGGCCTGTTTGGTCCACGGATATCCTGCATGAAGCAGAATTACACGGGTCTGTAAAAATCGATTCTCCTCCAAAAACGGTGCAAGCTGAAACGGATCGGCATTGGAAATGGGACCTTTCCATAATCCGCCGGTGAATCCGGTGTGAACATGAACCGGAACCTTCAGGTCCTGGCATTGCAGCAGTGTCTCCGTGAATATGGCCACATAGATCGTTTTGGCGGCATCGGAATCACCGGCCCGGGCTGCCGCAAATGCTTTCTCGGCTTCATCGGAAGATGCCGGACGGGCGTGGAAACCCACACGCTCCGCCAAATGAGCCTTTACACCGATGAACTTATCCTCCTGGACGGCACGGTCCAGGCGTTCCTGATATTTTTTCAGGAGTGCTTCGTAGGAATCGACCTGGGGCAACAATTTCTGGATGGCCGGATCCATCTGGAACAATCTCAGTCGAAGCCCTGGAATCAGCTCCAAAAGCGGGTCATTGACGGGGAGGCCGGTGTCCAGAACCGTTCC
>CAYSUA010000201.1:2391-9657 GCA_964433795.1 uncultured Desulfobacteraceae bacterium
CGACGATTCGTGCATCGTCATAGAGCAGTCTGATATAGTCCTTAAAGCTTTCACCTGTTCGCCGATTACGTTTTTCGGCAACCGCTGTCAGATCGGCCGGGCAGTCGAGAACTTTGGCCAATTGGCACACCATGGTCTGGACAACACCCATTGTGGTGAAATGATGCTGGAGTTCGTCGGTAGCATCCCAAAACCTCGGTTTGAGCCCCGGATCGGCTTTGGGGATATCGGCGATTCCATGAAAAAAGGTGCGTGCCAGGAATATCGGCTCCAAAAATGCCTCTTCGTGCTCATAGGGATGACAGTGATGATCGATCACGGGAACATCGGTAAAGTCGATCATATTCAGTTACCTCCGCTGTTTGTTTCTGCAATCGCGTCACAGATCGCTTCGCCCATCTCTTCTGTTTTGGCTGTACCGCCCATATCCGGTGTTACGGCGTTAAATTCGGAAAGCACCCGATCCACGGCAGTTTCGATATCACGGGCCGCTTGAACGGTCGATGAATCCTTTTGCTTTTCGCCCAGCCAGAGCAGCATCATTTGAGAAGACATGACGATGGCATATGGATTGGCAACACGCTTGCCCGCGATATCCGGAGCGGATCCGTGGGTGGCCTGGGCCATGGCATACTTCGGTCCCACACAAAGCCCCGGCGCCATACCCAATCCGCCAACCAGTCCCGCTGCTTCATCGGATAAAATATCACCGAACATGTTTGTGGTGACCACCACATCAAAATCCTGTGGCTGCATCACCATATTCATGGCAAACGTATCCACCACACGAGTCTCAAACGTGATGTCGGGAAATTCGTCGGCCACATCCTGACAGGTATCTACAAACAACCCGCAGCCCATTTTGAATACGGTGTTCTTGTGAATCGCCGTTACCTTTTTCAACCGGTTGCGCTGCCGGGCCAATTCGAAACCTGAGCGGGCCACGAATTCGGAGTTCCTTCGCGTGATTACACGCATGGAAAGTGCCATATCCGGTGTCGGCATGAACTCGGCCATTCCCTTAAACATATTCCGGTCAGGTTGAAACCCCTCGTTGTTTTCCCGAATGATGACCAGGTCCACATTCTTGTGCAGGGAGGGCACGGAAGGGTGGGACCTGGCGGGCCGAATGTTACTGACCATATCAAACTGCCGACGGATAATAGGATGGGGATTGACCGCCTTGGGATCATCCTTGGGATAGGCCATGTGACCGATGGGCCCTAAAATCCAGCCGTCCAGCGCGAACAGCGTTTGAAAAGTCTTTTTCGGAAAGGTCTCTCCGGAGTCCAGGTAAGACGGATATCCGATGGGCAGTTCCACCCATTCGATTTCAACATCCGGATATTTCTTCACAGCCGCCTTTATAACTTCCACGGCGACGGGCACGATCTCCAGCCCGATGTCATCCCCATTGAGAATGCCGATACGATATTTTGCCAATTTATTTCCTCCTCAGTAATTATTACAGACATTGTTTGAATTGATTGTTAACGAATTCACCACGGAGACACTGCGGACACAGAGAAAGTATATTTTTTCCGATCGGGGAGACGGCCGATCGGAAAAAGCTCTCAACCCTCCGGGTTTGGGTTAAATTTAATAAATGCCGAAGGCGTGCACATTTTTATTTGCCGGTATCTCCCGGCAAATAAAAGAACATTAACACCCTCTGTGAACTCGGTGCCTCAAGCGAAGCGGGTGGTGAAGATTGTAGTTCTATGTTCGAATGCAATCTAAATTATACTTCGCGCAGTATATGAAAAACTTACTCGTTCAAACGGCACGCGGCAAGCGGGCTCATGTCGGGTGCATCGAAAAGTCCGGACAAGGCGTCTTCGATTTTGCCGGAGTGTTTTAGCGAGATACCGCCAAAGGCCAGGTTCGCCCTGAATTTATCCAACAGCACGCTACGGTCCAATGGTTCTCGAACGCCACCCCGTAAATGGGGCTGACGAGTCTCCCGAATCGAGCCGTCTTTCAAGGTTACCCGGACGTGGCCCGAATAGTTGCGGGGATACTCGTCCTCTGGATCGATCCGATATTCCACTTTTTCGGCGAGTGTCAGAATATCCGGATTAGAAATCTTCGCCTCTGTAAACTGATTGAGCCCTGCAGCCCGGTCCACGAGCCCCACGGCAACGCAAAACGGCCCGCTGAACTTTGCGGAATAGGGCGTTGTGGAATGCTTCTTCTCTGAAGACGGCTCCCACAGACGATGCACCGTACCCTCGCCAACATTGCACAGAACATGGGTGATATCGCGATAGTCGAGGCCCTCTCTGGCCAGGCGAATGGCGCAGTCGATAAACGGCTGAAGCATGGTTCCGCAGGCATAGGGCTTGAACGCGATCTTTTCCATTTGCCAGGTTTCCCCCAGGGCTTCGGTGACACGAGTGAAATCCGGCTTTATGTCGGGAACACCGAATGCAAAGAAGAACCCGTGCTTCCCTTCAAGAACCGTCCGGGGGCCGGTAAAGCCATGCTTGCCGAGAAGGGCTGCACGCAGACCGGATTGTGCCGCCCAGCCCGGATGGATACGCTTGGTCCACGTCCCTTCGGACAGATATTCGATGATCCCGGATGCCATGCTGCCCGCCACTCCCATAGCGTCCGTCAACTGCTTGGATGAATGGCCGAGGGCAACACCCACACCCACGGCTGCACCCAACGCGCCGATGACCGCTGTCGGGTGAAAGCCGCCCCGGTGGATGGCGGTTGGCGCCACCACTGCCAGACGGCACATGAGTTCCATACCGGCTACCACGCCGCAAAGGGCGTCACCGCCGCTCCGCCCGTACTGCTCGCACGCGGCCAGCACTGCCGGGATGATTACGGCCCCGGCATGAACCGGTGTGCCCTCGAAGGTGTCGTCATAATCCTCGCCATGGGCGGCGGTACCGTTGACAACGGCGGCGCCTGCCGAATCCATCAATCCAGTATGCCCCAATGCCGTGCATTTTCCTTTTCCGTCCCACGCGGATAGAACCGCCCGGATATAATCGGTTTTCCGCGAAGCCACGCACAGACCGGCAACATCTATAAGCGCGTTCTCCACAACGGATTTGACAGCGGGGGTGAATTGTTCCGGCTTTAAGGAGGAAACAACTTCCGCATACGTTTCTGATGCGGATACGGCCGTTGGAAGACTTTTATCTACCATCACCATCAGTGATACCTGTCCCCAATCGAACATGCGGGAAACTCGTCACAGAATCGTTTACGAAAAGCCGCTAATGGTATGATTTTCTGTAAACCGATCGAGGATATTATTCCCTGCCCGCAAGGCGTGCCCTGATTCTTCCGATAAATGGCCATAACAACGTCAAGAGCGTCAGCAAGAAAAATGCGTCTACTATGGGACTCTCGAAAAACCGAAACCAGTTGTTGTCGTAGATGATCATAGAACGGGACAGGTTGTCCTCCACAAGATTTCCGAGAATCAACCCCATCACCAAGGGTGCGGGTCCGAATCCGTGCCGCCTCATGACAAAGCCGACGATTCCGGCAACGAGCATGGTCCAGACATCGAAAATAGAGGATGCGAAGCTATAAGACCCCACCATGGAAAAAACAAAAACCGCGGGCCAGAGTAAATTCCTGGGGATCAAGGTCACCCGAGAGAAAAGCTTGGCGCCGCCCAGCCCGATTCCCAAAAACATGAAATTGGCCAACATCATGGCGCCGAAAATCGCGTACACGAAGTGGGGCGTTTCTTTTATCAGATAGGGACCCGGCCGGAATCCATGCATGATAAGCCCGGCCAAGATAAGGGCTGTGGAACCGCTTCCCGGAATACCCAGCGCCAGGGTCGGCACCATGGCGCCGCCGGCAGCGGCATTGTTGGCTGCCTCGGGCCCGACGATCCCTTCGGGCGAGCCCTTGCCGAATTCTTCCTTGTTCTTTGAAAAGCGCTTGGCTTCGTTGTAGCCCATGATGGCAGCGACCGTGGATCCTTCCGCCGGCAGGATGCCGATAAAGGTGCCGATGCAGCAGGATCGGAGGATCGTTCCTTTCAGCTTGATGATCTCCGCGAATTTGGGAAGCTTCACCACCACCGAGGTGATCCGGTCGTACACTTTGTCCAGGCTTTGCGACTGGTTGAGCAGCTCTCCCATGGCAAAAAGGCCGATCAGCACAGGGATAAAGCTGATGCCTTCCGACAAATCAGGGAGGCCAAAGGTAAACCGCTCGACACCCGTGGTCAGGTGAATGCCGACCGTGCCTACCAGAACCCCGAAAGCCCCGGCAATCAGATTGCGGATGGACGATTTGCCGCTGATGGTCGCCAGCATGGACAGCGCAAAGACGGCCAGTGCAAAGTATTCCTGGGGGCGAAATTTTAGGGCGACCTTGGCTAACAAAGGGGCGGCAAACAGGAAGATGAGAAGGCTGAAAATGCCGCCGATAATACTGCTGACCGCAGCCAGCCCAAGGGCCCGGCCGGCCTCTCCCCGCTTGGCCATGGGGTAGCCGTCGAATGCCGTTGCCACCGCCGGCGGTGCGCCCGGGGCGTTTATGAGTATGGCCGTGATTGATCCGCCGAAAGTTCCCGCACAATATAGGGACGCCATCATTGCGATGGCCGGTATCGGTTCCAGGGACAGACTGAACGGCATCAGGAGAGCGATGGCCATGGGTGAACTCAACCCCGGCAACGCCCCCACGATAACCCCGATCAAAACGGCAATGAAAATCAGAAAGATGTTAAACGGATCCATCAACAGGGTGATCCCCTGAACTACAGCGTCCATGGAATGTCCTTTCTCAAAACAGCTTTGACCAAATACCCGGTTCGAAAAATACGCCCAACACTTTTGTAAAAAGAAGCGCAACCAATGCCGGGAAAATGATGGCGAACGGCAACAGCACCTTGACACGCTTCTCCCCCCATAAAATCGGCAGCAGGGTACAGACCAATATCAGGGTGAGAAAGGTCCCCAGCAACGGCATCGACACGACGATACAGCAGAGCAAGATCGCCGAATAGATGGAAATCGGCTTGATGCGGGCACTCCGGTCCTCGTCCAGGTGTTTCTTTCCCTTCTTATGCAACAGGTGTTCGAAGGGAATGATGACGGTCAGAAGCACAATGACCCATATTAAAATACGCGGAAACCATTCCGGCGGAATGTTCTGTGACATGAGCGCCGGCACTTTTTCAAAACGGGTCGTAAGGTAATAGAGAATCCCGCAGACACCGAGAATCACCACCGCCAGGGTGAGGTCCGTCCGATGGACGAGCGAGGAAAATCGCGATTCCGTGCCTTCCCCGCCCGTTCCCGCTGTGGCATTATCGTTCGACAATGTCAGCTCCTTTTGATTATCTTAGATTCGGTGCTTATGATTCTACTCCCGATTATTTGAAACCGAGTTTATTAACCGCCTCTTCGGCCTTTGCATACTCACGCTTGATGTGGGCGTCCCACACCTTGTGACCTGCAACACTATCTTCGACCGTCAAACCGGCCGATTTCAGGTAGTTGGCAAAAACCTCATGGCTCATGGCTTTGACCAGGGCTTTGGACAGAATATCGATTCGATCCTGGGGAGTGCCCTTCAACACCCAGTATCCACGGGTGGTGGAACAATCGACCTTCAAACCCTTTTCATATGTTGTGGGCACGTCGGGATAAGCGCTTATGCGATTTTTCGACATAACAGCCAACGGCTTGAGAATACCGTCATCAATCTGAGAACGGGCTTCACTGACATTGGGAAGCGTTGCATCGATGGCGCCGGACATGAGCGCCTGGATCATCTGCGCACCGCTGCCGAAGGGAACCGCTTTGTGCTTGATTCCTGCGGCATTGCAGAATTGCACCAGTCCGATATGTTCGGTGCCGCCGATTTGGGCTACACCCCAGTTCAACGGTTTTTCCTTGGAAGCGGCGATGATATCCTCAAGGGTCTTATACTTACCCTTGGAATTCACGGTAATGAATGTGTCGTCGTTCATGGCGCGGGCCACGCCGACGATGTCGTCGATCTTCAACACCGATTTACCCCGGGCGATGGTGTAGAGGTGGGTCTGTGTCAGGGCCATCAATGTGTAGCCGTCTTTTGGTTTTTTGGCCGCGTATTGATGCGCCTTGGCGCCGGAGCCGCCCCGTTTTGCGATCACGCGCATATCCACTCCGAGCACACGGCGCGCGCGTATCATCATCATGCGGGCTGTGGTGTCAGTGCCCCCGCCGTATTTGGAGTGAATGATCACATCGATCATTTTTGATGGAAACTTATCTGCTGCCATGGCCGTCATACCGGTAATGCATAAAATGAAAGCCACTGCTGCTGCGATGATCGCCGGACGGAAAGATTTGAGTACTGATTTCATACGCTACCTCCCTTGGGTTTTAGTTGTTTGTGGTGAACTCGCTTTTTATCAAAATTGGTAAGACCAGCATTACAAGTAAAACCTACTTAACATTTATTTATCCCCCTATGTCAAGCAAAAAAACAGGCACCGCATTCCAATTTAGTTGAGTTGGTTTATTCCGAACCGTTTTCCGATGAAATCGCATTAACCTCCTCCGGTGAATAGCCCAGCTCGGAAAGGATTTCAGCGGTGTGCTCCCCGAGTTTCGGCGGATCTTTACGGGGCACACTGTTCCATGAATCGAGGTTGAAGGGAAGTTTGGGCAATGGAGAAGAGGTTCCGTCCGGGGCGGTGGCTGTTGAAAATTGTTCCCGTGCTGTCAGGTGCGGGTGCTGGAAAAGATCCATGGGCGTGTTGACCGGGGCATGCGGAATATTGGCCCGCTCCAAGCGCTCGATGATTTCAGCAAAGGTGTATGTTTTTGCGATGTCTTCGGTTCGCTGGGTGAGACGCTCATAGGACTCTCTTCGTCCAACATTTGTACGGAGTTCTTTTTCTTCCCAGAGATCTTTAAGCTCGAATTCTTTGCAGTATCTTTCCCAATGGGCATCGCTGGTCACTCCGATAAACACCTGGCGGTCGTCCTTTGTATCGAAGATTCTGTAGATACCCCACCCCAGGTCTTTTCCCATGCCGCGTTCCGGCATGGGCGGTGGAATTTCATCCGATATCCCTGCTTTTGCAATATGTTGGGACACCAGAAAAACCACGGTTTCAAAAAGACCGACCTGTATCTTCCGACCGCGGCCGGTCTTTTCTCTTTCATGAATCGCCGTCAAAATGGCAATGACCCCGAACATGGCGCCGGCAATGTCAATCAGCGACGCCCCTGCGCGAAGCGGCATACCCCGCGGACCGGTCATGTAGGCCAACCCGCCCATCATCTG
>CAYSUA010000202.1:0-5402 GCA_964433795.1 uncultured Desulfobacteraceae bacterium
GTGCTCGCCCGATATGCACCGACGCTTTGGTGTCGATTAGAAAATCGGTTTCAATGGGACCGGCATATGTCCGACCATAACGGAGATGTTCTCCGTTTAGAAAGCGGTCCACCGACTCGGCTGCAGTTTTTCCTTTGGCCATGGCATCGATAACCGAGGAGGGTCCGCTTTCCACATCGCCGGCGATGAAGATTGCCTCATCCAGGGACTGCAATGTTAGCGGATCCACGGCAACGCTTGTGTCTTGAATCAAACCGGCAGTGTCAAGAAAGGCAAGATCCGGTTTCTGACCGATGGCGATAATGACTGAATCGGCTTCTATGTGATTGAGCCGGCAGTCGTCAAATTGCGGTTCGAAGAGGCCGCATGCATCGAATACCTGAACGCAGTGTTGAAAATCGATGCCGATCAATTTGCCGTTGCCGGATGTGAAAGTGGGGTTCCCCCATGAACATTCGAGCTTAACACCTTCGGATACGGCACTTTTAATGGCCCACTCGAATGCCGGAAGATCATCGTCAGTTTCCAGCGTTACCATGGTGACATCCTCAGCGCCCAACCGGAGTGCAGTTTGGGCGGAATCCACAGCTACATTTCCGCCACCGATGATGACCACCTTATTACCGATTTCCGGTTTCCCACCGTTTCGCACGTCATGAAGAAACGGCAAACCGAAATAGATCCCGGAAACTCCCTCTCCTTCATTTCCAAGTTCCGCATGCTTGGGACATCCGGTAGCAATGATGACGGCTTGAAATTCTTTTTTTAGATCGTCTAAACTTTTATTTTTACCGATGGTAATATTGCATTGAACATCTATACCCATTCGGTGCAATAATCCGAATTCTTCTTCCAATATTTCCCGGGGAAGCCTGAAATCGGGAATCGCCCATCGAAGCATGCCTCCGGGAGCTTCTTCTGCTTCAAAAATGGTGACCTCATGCCCTTGCTTCCGCAGATCGTAAGCAGCCATCATACCGGCCGGTCCGGATCCGATAACAGCCACCTTTTTCCCTGTTTCCGACGACAGGGTCGGGGTCCATGAATCATTGTCTGAAGACCGATCGGCCAGATATCTTTTCAAGGCTCGAACGGAAACCGCTTCCCCGTCCATTTCTTTGCGATAACATTTATTTTCGCAAGGCTGGGAGCATATTCGGCCGAGTATGCCGGGAAAGGGTAAACTCTCCCTTAAGAGTTCCAACCCTTTTTCTTCTTCTCCCCTTGCTATGAGTTGAACATATCCATGGCAGTTGACTTTAAGCGGACATTCCTGTCGACATGGAGATAGTTTCATTCTCAGGTTATCCAATATACACGTTTCCACACAGACCCCGCAGAACGTGCATTTGTCTTTATCGATGACGATGTTGTCTGTTAGACTTTCCAACATGTTGATTCGCATCTTTCTTTCTCCCCAAACAGATATGAAGTATTATTCTTTAGTCCGAATTAAACACAGACCGGTTGGTTGATACTCGATACTCGCAATTAAACATGATGCAGATGTTAATGATTATCGACCAACGAAAATCGAGAATCCAAAATCGACAATTTCCTGCTATCCTGTCATTCTGATAATATCTTTATGAGAGATCCGAACGTCTTCCGGTGCTTCACCCTGGGTCAACACGATATGTTTCAGCCAGTCCGAATCATTTCTGTCGGGATAATCCGTACGGAAGTGCCAGGGACCCCAGCGGCTCTCCTTCCGTTCCTTGGAAGCTAAAGCACTCATGGTGGCGCACTGGATAATATTCTCCACCTCATAAGCCTTAAACAGATCGTGCATGTCTCTGATTCGGACCAGGTCGACAAATTCCTTGCGAAATCGATCCATCCACCACAGCGCTTTATCCAGCTTGTACTCTGCTTTGGGCGGTCTGATATAATCGTTGATGATCCGCCTGACCTTGTATTCAAACTCTTCAATGGGAAGTGCGTTGCCGCTCTGTTCCAGTTTTTTCTCTCTGTCTTCGATAAATGCCCCCACCTGATCGGTATCCAGTTCAACCGAATTAATATCTGCTGAATATTCCGTCGCATTCTCAGCGGCGATTTCTCCGTATACAAATGCTCCGGAAAGGTGACCACGCGCTACCAGAGAGGTGTCGCCGGCTGCATAGAGTCCGGGTATGTTGGTTTCTGCGTTTTCATTGACCCGGACACCGGTCAATCCATGACCGCCGCATAAAAAACATTCGGTGGGCCAGAGTTCGATTTCTCCGCTTCGAAAATCGACACCTCTTCCCTTAAAGAAACGCTCCTGAACCGGACGCTCGGTGGTAAACAAGATATCTTCGATTTCTTTTATTTTTTCTTCGGGGAGGTGGCTCATGACGATTCTCATGGGGCCTCTGCCGTCATTATGTTCCTGGAGCATCGAACTGATGGACGGGTGATCTTTTTCGCGATGCTCATCAAAGGCGTTCAACAGGTTGGCTCCCCGGGTCAGCGTGATATAAAGAAGCGGTGCATTAATATCCTTGATAATGTAGTATATGAGGGTATATTCAAATCCGCTGAGCTCGGCACCGGCCTTGTATGCCAGGCAGTAGCCGTCTCCGGTATTGCCCGGGAAATCATATACCCCGTAAAGATAGCCGTTGTTGGGTAATCCGAATCGGGCCGTACCCCCGGCGGTGAGGATAACGGATTTGGCTTTGCAAACCATGATCTCTCCGGTTCGAACATTCAGGCCGACGGCTCCGCTGACTCTATCCCCTTCTTTCAAGAGTTGGGCGGCCATGGTCCGGTTCACTACCCGAACGCCTGTATCATGGACACGTTTTGCCAGAATGGCTTTCAACTCAGGCTCTTTCATGGTTACACAGAATCGGCCTTTGGGATGGACCTGAAGCACTTCATACTCGCCCTTTGCATCCGTGGGGAAGCAGACATCCCATGATTCCAGCTTTTTTAGCAAATCATAGCTACGCTCTGCCATCCGGTAATTTGCCGGTTCGTCCATGATCCCGTGACATGCTATGCTGTTGGACTCCACGTATAACTCAGGGGTGGTCAGTCCCGGAATAGAGACAATGTTCAGCGCATCCATTCCCCTTGCGATGCAGCCCGAGTATTTGATTTCGCCTTTTTCAAAAACCACCACTTCCTGGTTCGGATTCATCTCCTTTGCCCGGATAGCAGCCATCGCTCCGGCGCTTCCACCACCGATCACTAATACATCACATTCGATAACCGGATAATCGTTTGACATACTGATCTCCTTTTCAACGCGGCCTATGGGTTTATGACACACGTGAATTTTCTTTCAGAGTCTTAAATATTATTTCATTGCATTTTATGTAAAAACCAATACCCAAGCACCAAATTACAAACAAATCTCAAATTCCAATATCCAATGACCCAAACAGGTTTGGAATGTTTTTTTTGGCGACTATGTTTTGGATTTTGAATTTCGGTCATTGTGATTTGTTTGGTATTTAATATTTGTGATTTGGAATTTCCCCGATAAATCGGGATTTATAGAATCGTTTCACTCCAACCGGCTTGCCCGCCTCCCTTTGGCGGGTTTATCCGGGTTAGGTTTCTCTGAAAACCCTTCGTTTGTCACAACTGAAATAACTCTGCCGATACTCGTACGGTTTATCCTTATAAGTAAAGGACAGCATCTCCATATGAAGGACCGGAGATCCTTTCCGGATGCCCAACACTCCAGCGACTTCTTTTTCTGCCGCAACCGCATCAAAAAGCTCATGGTTGTAGATGGTGGGAAATCCGTAGTTTTTCTCCAACACCCGGTATAATGTGACTTTTTCGAACAAGCTTTCGGGGAGATCGGTCAGGCCCTTGAACATTTTAATGGGCAGGTATGAAACGTTGTATACAACCGGTTTTCCATCCTTGCTGAAAACCCGTTTCAATTCATAGAGCTTCTGGTTCAGCGTAATACCAAGGAATGTGTTGGCGGGTTTGAAACCGTTGACAATCTCAAAATTAAGGACCTTTACTTCTAATTCCGCTTCATTGTCGCCAAAGCTCTTCAGAAGACGATAATACCGGAGACTCTCCTTCCTCAAGGTGGTACCGGCAACATAGGTCCCCTTTCCCTGAATTCGATAGAGGTATCCATCATGGACCAGATTCAGGAGCGCTTTTTTAACGGTTCCGATGCTGACACTGTGAAGCTCCGCAAGACTTCTTTCAGTCGGAATACCCTCTCCCGGTCTCCATCGGCCCTTTTCAATGTCCTCCAGGATGGTTGTCTGCAATCGATAGTAAGCCGGAATCGGCGGGCTTCCGTTTTTCTTCATTAACCCTATCCTTTTGCCAGCTCCAGGACTTCTTCCAGGGTTCGAGCGACGGTTACCCCTGCCGCTTCCAGGCTTTTTACTTTTGAGTCGGCCGTACCCAATCCTCCGGATATGATTGCACCGGCGTGACCCATCCGTTTTTCAGCCGGGGCTGTGGATCCTGCAATAAAGGCTGAGATCTTCTTCGGGTAACCGGTTTCCTTAATATACTTGGCTGCCATTTCTTCATTGGCGCCTCCGATTTCTCCAACCAGCAGAATGGACTTCGTTTCGTCATCATCACGAAACAGTTTCAGAATGTCTACGAAATCCGACCCTTTTGTCGGATCGCCGCCGATTCCGACACAGGTCGACGGACCCATCTTTTTGTACCCCAAATTGGATGCGATTTCATGGGTTAGGGTACCGCTTCTAGCGATGATACCGATATTGCCTTCTCCGTATATGAATCCCGGCATGATGCCGATTTGGCACTTTCCCGGGCTGATCACGCCGAAGGTGTTGGGCCCGATTATCCGTATACCTTCTTTTTGGGCAACACGCTTGATGACCAACATGTCATGGAAGGGTACAAATTCCGTAATGACAACCACCAAAGGAATTTTGTTTTCAATGGATTCAATGGCAGCCGAGAGGACGCCTGCCGGGGGAACCATGATCATGGAGGCATTGATGGGGGAATATTTTTTGGCTTCCGACACGGTATCGAAAATAGGGACTCCGTGGATTTTTTGCCCACCTTTTCCGGGGGTGACTCCGCCCACAACCTTTGTCCCGTATTCCAGCATTCGCTGGGTGTGAAAGCTCCCTTGTTTTCCTGTTGCTCCCTGTATGATCACATGTGTATCTTCATCGACTATAATGGCCACTTCAGACGACCTCTCTCTTTTTCATTTCTGCAAGCAGCAGTTTGACAGCATCTTCAGAAGTCCCGTGCTTTACGATGTTGATATTTCTGGCTTCCAGTATCTCCCAGCCCACTTCCTGGGAATAGCCGCGCATTTTGACAATGATGGTCTGAGACGGTTTCTTTTCGTCGAAGACCTGGGCGATACCTTTGGCCATTTGTTCACAGTTATTGATGCCACCGAAAACGTTGAACAGCACGCCTTCTACACCGGGGGT
>CAYSUA010000202.1:5460-8014 GCA_964433795.1 uncultured Desulfobacteraceae bacterium
CGTTCGTTCCGGTGTGGTTCCACCGCCTAAATCCAAGAAGTTGGCCGGCTTTCCGCCAAGTATCGACACAAAATCCATGGATGCCATGGCGAGTCCTGCTCCACCGCTGATAATTCCGATATTTCCCTCACCCATGGGAACATATGCCACGCCGGCAGCTTTTGCTTCCGCTTCCAACTGATCTTCAAAAGCTTCCGACCGGTGAAACGATTTACTTTCCTTGATCCGATAGAGCGCAGAATCATCTATTTCAAACTTGGCGTCTGCTGCATAAACCACCCCGGCATCGGTCAGCATCATCGGATTAATCTCAGCGGTGATGGCTTCGAATTTGAAATAGCAGTTAATCAATCCGAGGAGTATTTTCGCGATCTTTACCGACACCTTACTCTCAAATTCCATGGGTGAGATCAGATCCATCATGTGAAAGAGGCGGTAGGTGAGGGTAGGATCGAGAACCTGCTTGAAAATCCGGGTGGGATCGGTCTCTGCAATGATCTCGATATCCATTCCCCCTTGAGATGAGACCATTAAAACCGGAAAGAGTGTTTCAGGGTCCTGGGTAATTCCCGCATAGAATTCTCTATCTGGGGTGATTTTTTGTTCAATTAAGAGTTTTTCTACTATTTCTTCACCGAGTTTCGTTCCAAACATTCGTTCGGTGGTATCTATCAATTCAGTTTCCGTATCGGAGAACTGAATACCGCCGGCTTTTCCACGCCCCCCCCGAAGGACCTGACTTTTTAAAACCACGGGATATCCGATATCCCTGGCAATGGCTTTGGCTTCACCAATACTGGCTGCCACTTCTCCTTTCGGGGTCTGGATACCGGCCTTTTGAAACAGCGATTTGCCTTCAAACTCGTATAGTTTCATGGGTTTAGTGTTTGGTGTTTAGTATTTAGTGTTTAGTACTGCTTCTTTCAGCTTTCAGCCTTGAGCTTTCAGCTTGTTTCCAATTTCATATCCCCTTCTTAAAGCATTCCGGTTTTTCTCAAGGGTTTTTACCGGTACGTTTCCTTCCAGCGCTTGTGAAAGGGATTCTTCTGAAACCGTACCCGTAATGGCGGCCAGGGCGCCCAGCATGACGATATTGGCAAACAGGGCCTGGCCGAACTCCTGTTCCGCCACCTGGGTGGCTTCCACCGGAAATAGATGCTCGATGTGTTCAGGCGGTTGCTTGATTAATGTGGCATCGGCAATAACGACGGTTTTTTTCGGATCAACGGAATCCAAATATTTATCCAGAGCCGGTTGAGACATGACAACAAAGGTGTCCAGGCTTATGGGTTTAATATAGTCGATGGACTCATCGCTGATCACCACCTCGGAACGGCACGCGCCGCCGCGGGCCTCCGGACCGTAGCTTTGTGTCTGGGCCACTTCCTTGTCCTCATAAAGCCCGGCGGAAATCGCCAAAAGCAGCGCAGCCTTTATCACCCCTTGTCCGCCGAAGCCGGCAAACATCACTTCATTTCTCATTTTCTTCCTTCTCCACGGTTATGGCCATGTCCGGGCAGGTTAACTCGCACAGCATACAGCCCGTACAGTCTTCGAATCTTGCGACCTCCGGAACCAAGTATCCCTTGGCATTTCGTTTCGAAGAGATTTCATACACTGCAGTAGGGCACTGTTCGATGCAGAGGTAGCAGCCTTTACAATAATTTTCGTCGATACATATTTGCTTTACGGTCTTTTTTCTTTTCTTTTGATTCATCTCAAAACCATCCAGTTCTATTCCGTCATCATTCCATAAATCTTTTCTGAAAGTTCAGGTTTCGTCTCATCCTGGTACAGTTTTCCCACCAGGATTTTATCTTTTAGCGTTTCCGGGGACATCTTCTCTGCTTTGGCCAGGGTAACTGAATTCTCTTTAATCAGACGAAACAGATCCACCGGTTTTCCGGTACCGTATATATATCTGCCGGCCTGGGTCGGACATTGAGAAATCGCCTGAATAAATGAAAACCCTTTGTGCTGAATAGCCTCCTTGATGGCTTTCTGTAATCCCATGGGGTGGGCACTGGTCCATCGAGCCACATATGTGGCGCCACAACTGATTGCCACCGCACATGAATCGATGGGAGGTTCCGGGTTGCCATAGGGTGATGTCTGGGTTTTTGCATCAGTGGGTGTGGTGGGTGCCACCTGACCCCCTGTCATACCGTAAATTCCGTTGTCCAGCATGATTACGGTAAGATCGATGTTTCGCCTTGCCCCGTGGAGAAAGTGGTTGCCACCGATGCCCATGCAATCTCCGTCTCCGGTAAACACCACCACATGACGTCTGGGGTTGGCGAGTTTTAAACCGGTTGCCATGGCAATGGCACGGCCGTGGAGGGTATGGAGGACGTCGGCATTGATAAAAACCGGGGTCCAGCTCGAGCAGCCGATTCCCCCGACCAGCCCGAGATTGTCCATGATGCCCAAATCATCCACTACTCGCAAAAAAGCGTTCAGCACGGTTCCGTGGCCGCAGCCGGGGCAGTAGATGGAGGGAAGGGAAGTTTTTCTCAGATATTTTTCTGCGATGGGATGCATTTCAATTTTCTCC
>CAYSUA010000202.1:8114-9628 GCA_964433795.1 uncultured Desulfobacteraceae bacterium
AAGGGAAGTTTTTCTCAGATATTTTTCTGCGATGGGATGCATTTCAATTTTCTCCGAAAATTAGTGTTTTTTTATATAGTGTTAAGTGTTTAGTTTCTAGAATAAAATGAATAACCGAATACCAAACACCAAACACTAAACACTTTTTATTGAACTCAATATTTCATCAGGGGTGTGCATTTCTCCTCCGAGCTTGGTTAATGCGACCACCTGTTGAGCATCACCTGTTAATCGTTCAATCTCGCGGGAGATTTTCCCGATATTCATTTCCGGTACAATGATTTTCTTGACGCCCTGAATGGCTGCCCGAATCGTTTCATCCGGAAACGGCCAGAGGATTTTTAACTTAAGAAGTCCTGCTTTCATACCTTCCGCTCGTGCCGTCTTTACCGCTGAGTCTGCCGTCCGGGCCACGCTGCCGTACGCGATAACCATGGTCTCTGCATCTTCCATGGACAGGCGATCCACATCCACCAGTTCATCGGCATGATCTGTGATTTTTCTGCACAACCGTTCCATCAGTTGGCCGCTGATTTTAGTATCGTGTCCGGCCCGGGTTCCGATTTCATTATGGAGCTGGCCATCTACCAGTACATTATATCCCTGGCCGAAAGTGGGCATACCGTCCAGCAAACCGGTTGCCAGGGGTTCATAGGCTTTGTAGCTTTCAGGGGGAGCTTTGGGTTTTTGCCGCTCGAATATTTCAATTTTTTCCGGAATGCGAAGCTTTTCCCTGGTGTGGCCGACGATTTCATCGGAGAGAATGATAACCGGAACACGGAAACGCTCGGCAAGATTGAAGGCTTTTACCGTGAGTTCATAGCATTCCTGGACAGACGACGGGCAGAGGGCGATAATTTCGTAATCGCCATGGGATCCGTATTTGGCCTGCATCACATCCTGTTGGGATGATTTTGTGGGCTGCCCGGTGGAGGGTCCGCCTCTCATGACATCGATGACCACAACGGGGGTCTCGGTCTCTGCCGCGTATCCGATGCCTTCCTGCATGAGGGAAAAACCGGGTCCGGATGTGGCGGTGCATGCCTTGAATCCCCCCCAGGTTGCTCCGATGACTGCGGAAATCGAAGCGATCTCATCTTCCATTTGAATGAATACGCCTTTATTTTTGGCCAGCTCATGGGACATGACCTCAGCGATTTCCGAAGCCGGTGTGATGGGATAACCGGCAAAGAATCGGCAACCGGCGCGTATCGCACCTCTCACACATGCCTCGTTGCCCTGAATGATCACAACTTCTTCTTTCAAGAATGACCTCCCTGTGTCGGTGTGATTGATCCTTTCGATCTGCAATGGGAATTATATTGAATTGATATATATGACTATATGACTATATATCTTTCACGAGTCGGCACCATTGTCAATAAAAAAAGAACTAAAATTATTGATAGGCCTGAGTGAACAATGCCGCACAGTTCCTTTGCAGGGAGCTTGTACATTCTTGCATATTCCGCTCAACTCGGCCACCCGTTCCGGGATTACTCGGCCGGTCATTC
>CAYSUA010000203.1:0-9612 GCA_964433795.1 uncultured Desulfobacteraceae bacterium
TTCATACAATTATTGACGTTTGATGATTTTCAACTTTTTTACGAAAGAACCAAAAAAGATCGTAGTGAATCGGTGAAGGCGCCTGTCCAAGCAAGACGCGCGAAGGGAAATGGTTACAGGCACACCTGCAGTAGGCCGAGGAGAGCGGTGGAAAACCAAGGCCGGTGTCTCCCATACTGCCATCAACAAGTATCGGCTCTCTTTTATTTTGGACAAATTGATGGGTGCGACCATCAAATCGGAACATGTTGTTTGAGTTGATAAACTGCTTATCATATTTATAGGTTATGGAGTTACCTAATTTTTCTTGTGCTCACACACGGATCGTCGACGGCGATATAACATGTCAAATTCATAAATGAGGTTTTCCCCCTGGAAAAGGCAGCACAAGGGTTTAGGGTGATACGTACATCTCGTGCAGTGCAACAGAAAAACAGCGACGAGCAAATCCAGGCGAAGCAAAGACTATTTTTGATGGACACAAATCGCATAGCTTTCAGAAGGAAGACCCCATGAAGGTTTCCATTAAGACGCCAAGTCGTCTGCATCTCGGTTTCATGGACTTAAACGGTAATTTGGGCAGACTTTATGGTAGTATAGGAGTTTCATTATCAAATCCTAGGACTGAAATCTCGGTAAAGACCCATAGTCATCTGTCCGTTCAAAACGCGGACAGAAATAAGAAGCAGAAAATCTTCAGTTTGGTTAAAGCATTTTCAAACCATTATAAAATTGAGCCGAATATGACGATCCGGGTACACAAAAGCATTCCGGAACACAAAGGAATGGGATCGGGCACTCAACTGGCCTTGTCCATATCGACTGCCCTGGCACTTATTTACGGCATCGAGACCGACGCTCACGATCTCCCAATAATTATGGGTAGAGGAATGAGGTCCAGTATCGGCATTGCGAGTTTTGAACGTGGAGGCCTAATAATAGATTCAGGAAAAAGGAGGCAAAAAGACGGTGGTGTCGTTGCAAAACCGCCCAAGGCCGTTTTCAGATACGATTTTCCCGAGGAGTGGAATTTTGTGATCGTTATTCCCGATAAGAAGGAAGGGCTCTCCGGAAAACAAGAGAAGGAGGCCATGCGGTATGTCAGCTCCTCAAAAAAGATATCCGAGGAAATATGCCGACTGGTCATGATAAAATTGCTGCCATCGTTCGTTGAACAGGACATCGAAGAATTCGGCAAGGCCCTAACGGACATTGATCGTAAAACAGGCATGTTTTTTGAGCCGGTTCAGGGGGGGATCTATTGTGAAAAACTGTCCTATAAAATAATCGACCATATGCTCGCATCCGGAGCATACGGCGCGGGTCAAAGTTCCTGGGGGCCGGCCGTATACGGTCTAACCCTTAAACAGGAATCAGATGATGTGGCGAATTGTATGAAGGCTTTTCTGGAGAAACATAAAGTCAAAGGGAGCGTGATTATTTCCTCTGTCCGAAACCGGGGGGCGGAGGTGGAAATACTGGAGTCTGAGCAGGATGTAAGACCAGAAGCACGTTCGGTTCACTTTTCCTATACTGAAATTGACGATTTGTAAGACGGTCCGCGTTGCGTTGGAGACGCAATGCGCTTGATGATTTGACCCCCGAGTTTTAGGAGATAAAACCCAATGAAAAAAATATTAATCCAGTTGGATGGCGATCGGCTCGCCAGTGTTTTTGATGCCATTACGGCCTATGATGCCGGCTCGGACCATGTGCTTCAATATGGACGTGTAACACCCGAAGAAGTTCGCAACCTTGTATACGGCGCGATGTTTACGCGGGGCGGAGACGATCTAAGAAACTCGGCCATGTTCATCGGCGGCTCCGATGTCTCCCGCGGCGAGGAGATGATGAAAGCGGCTGTTGAGTCTTTTTTCGGCCCGGTACGCGTATCCGTCATGATGGACGCCAACGGTTGCAACACAACTGCCGCTGCAGCGGTGAGAAAAATCGTATCCGCCGGCGAAATCAAGGGGAAAAAGGCGGTCGTCCTGGCCGGAACCGGTCCGGTCGGTATGCGAGCGGCTGGGATGTTGGCTTCAGAAGGCGCTGAGGTGACACTCACCTCTCGCTCCCGGAAAGGGGCTGAAAATGCTTGTGCCTTGGTCAAAGACCATTTCGGTGTCACAATCAGCCCTGCCGAAGTTGGAAATTTCGAGGATCCTAAAATCCTTAATGGCTCCGATGCGGTCCTCTGCGCAGGTGCTGCCGGCATTACGATGCTTCCCGAGTCCATTTGGCTGAAGCATCCTACCATACGTGTACTGGCGGATGTTAACGCTGTTCCGCCGCTGGGTATCGAAAATACGAAACCCCACTGGAACGGAAAAGAGGTGGGTGGGAAGGTCATATACGGCGCCTTGGGTATCGGTGGATTGAAAATGAAAATCCATCGGGGTTCCCTGGTTCGCCTTTTTGAAAAAAACGATCTCGTGCTTGATGCAGAAGAAATTTACGATATTGCCAAGGCCATTGACAGCCAATGAGAACTCTGGTCCTCGGCCTGAGCACCCGTGCCATCGCCGAATCAGCTGTGCGCGGCGAAAATAGCGTTTTCACCCTCGATTATTTCGGCGATCAGGACCAGAAGGCCCTGGTGGAAAATCATTCACTTTTAAGAGACTATGGGCTTCCTTTCAGCGCTGAAAGTCTGCTCAAGGCCAGTTGCCATCTGAAATTCGATTCAGTGGTTTATACATCCAACCTGGAAAACCATCCTGACCTGGTGGGTGAACTGGCCGGTCGTGCAAACTTGTTGGGCAACGGGCCCGAGGTCCTTTGCCGAGTTCGTGATTGGGCCTTATTGAGAGAATTCTTCTGCCAAAGATCGATTCCACACCCGGCAACTTTGTTGCCCGGAGAGGAAAAGACAGCCACTGAGGCATACAACTGGCTATTAAAGCCCACCAATAGAGGCGGAGGCTCCGGCATAGGGCCCTGGGACGGTAGGCGGTTGAAAGGCCCTTACATCCTGCAGGCCCGCGTGGACGGCATACCCGCTTCAGCGGCTTTTGTGGCTGATGGAAAAAAAAGTGTAGTGCTCGGGTTGACCGGCCAATTGATTGGTCGCCGTGAATTCGGCGCCATCGGTTATTCCTGGTGCGGCAACATCCTGCCCTTGCCCATGGATTATGCTGAGAGCCTATGGATCCTCGAAGGGGTGGAAAAGATGGTCGCCTCCATAACGCGGCATTTTGGATTAAAAGGTATGGTTGGGATCGATTTTATCATTTCTCATGGGCCGGCCGGTCGGCCCTGCCCGTATCTGGTGGAGATCAATCCTCGATACACCGCCTCCATGGAGCTGATCGAATGGGCCTACGGACTCAACATCTATTCCCTTCACCTCGAGGCCATGGGCGGACGCCTGCCGGAATTCTCTCTATCCGGACACCTTAATGGATCCCATTTTGGAAAGGGTGTCGTTTTTGCTCGTAAATCGGTCTCTATTCAGAGTACCGACGGATGGTTGGAGCGGGGACGTCGAGATATCCCTTTTCCGGGAGACGAGATCAAACAAGGCCGTCCTGTTTGCACTGTGCTTGCCAGAGGTAATACCTACCATGAATGTTTGGGAAACTTGCTTATAAACGCGACGTTCGTAAGACGGGAAACCGGTGATATAGTGGAGGATTATGTTGGACGATCTTTTTACGTTGATAACGGGACGCACCCGGGAACAAGCCGACGGCTTGCATAAGGGTGCAGGTTCTTCGGTCCACCTAAAGGCGACATCATATGTTGAAATGTGCCCGGAGGACATGACCCGTTTGGGGATAAAAGAGGGAGAGCCTGTGCGACTTAGTTCAGATGCTGGACTGGTGGAAGCCTCTGTTCGGGCCGGGGACCTTCCCCCAGGCCTTGTGTTCATTCCCATGGGGCCTACCGCGAACACACTTGTGGGAACAGATACCTTCGGAACCGGTATGCCCACTTTTAAGGGGCAGCGTGTAGCGTTGGAACGGATATGAGCACCGTCGTTGAAAACGTCACTTGCAAATTTTGCGGTTGTCTCTGCGATGACATTGCAGTGGAGGTTGAGGGCGGTCGTATTCTCAAGGCCAAAAGGGCTTGCCCTAATGGTCGGGGAATGTTTTTGGATTATGATCCCACCCCTCGAAGGCCCTTGTTAGAGGGCAAAGAGGTGGAATGGGATGAGGCTGTTTCAGCGGCAGCGGGTATTCTGACCCGGGCGGACAGTCCGCTAATATACGGTCTTAGTTCCACAAGCACTGAGGCCCAAAGGAAAGCGGTGGAATTGGCTGACCGACTGGGAGCGATCATCGATTCCACTTCCTCTGTATGCCATTTTCCCACAACTCTGGCAGTTCAAATGGTAGGCGAGGCCACATGCACGCTGGGTGAAGTTAGGGCCCGAGCGGATTTGCTGATCTATTGGGGTTGCAATCCCCTAGTGGCGCATATCCGCCATTTCACCCGATACTCGGCCAACGCAAAGGGCCTTTTAACGCCCAACGGCCGAAAAGATAGAACCGTGGTGGTGGTCGATGTACGACCGACCCGGACCTCGAAGACAGCGGATCGTTTTCTGCAAATAGAGCCCGGAACCGACTATGAAGTATTGACTTCGCTGCGGGCCTTGATTCAAGACAAGAATATCAATGCCCCGGTGGGCGGTTTGCCTTTGGAGCAGCTCAGGGAATTGGCTCAAATGATGAAAAAATGCCGTTACGGTGTGGCTTTTTTCGGCATGGGTCTGACCATGACGCCCGGGCGAAGCTACAATGTGGCCGAACTCTTTACCCTGGGCGCCGAGCTGAACCAATATACCCGGTTTTCTGTTATTCCCATGAGGGGACACGGAAATGTGGCCGGAGCGGACCAAGTGCTCACCTGGCTCAGCGGTTATCCAACCGCTGTCAGCTTCGCCCGCGGATACCCCCAGTTCGGTCCAGGGGAGTTCTCTTCAGTGGATGTCCTGGCCAGACGGGAAGCGGATGCAGCGTTCATCATCGCATCCGATCCCGTGGCGCATCTGCCACGGGCGGCCGCTGAGCATTTGGGGCGCATACCTACTATTCTTATGGCGCCCAATGCCAATTGCTCGTCCCGGGCGGCAAGGGTGAACCTGCCTACCGCGTGTTACGGCATAGATGCACCGGGAACATCATACAGGATGGATAATGTCCCCCTCAGACTTCGAGCGGTCCTTCCGAGGGCTAAACCCACCGATGAAGAGATACTCTCGAAGATTATTAAGATGGTGAAGCAATGATAGGGATAACCGGCGGCGAGGTCTTTGATCCCATTAACGGGATCGACGGCACCCTTCATGATATCTGGATCAAAGGCGGAAAAATCGTATCGCCGAAAGAGATTGATCCCGACAAGGCGCGCATTATCGACGCTTCGGGACAGGTGGTCATGCCCGGCGGCGTGGACATACACAGCCATATGTCCGGGGCAAAAGTCAACGCGGGGCGCAAATTATGCCCCGAGGACAGTAAGAGGCTTTTGCGGACACGCACCGAGATGACTTGGTCCGGGTCCGGTTATACCGTACCCACTACCCATCTTACCGGCTATCTATACGCGGAGATGGGCTATACCACCGTAATGGAAGCGGCGGCCTCTCCTTTGGTGGCACGGCATACCCATGAGGAACTGGAGGATGTTCCCATCATTGATAAAGGGGTGCTTATCACCATGGGAAACAACCATTTTATCATGAAGTGCATCAGGGAGGGCGAAATAGGCAAGGCCCGTGATTACGTGGCCTGGCTGCTGGATGCGAGTAAAGGGTTCGGCATTAAGATTGTAAATCCCGGTGGTGTGGAGAACTGGAAATACGGTCGGAATGTGCATAATCTTGACGATGAGGTGATCGGTTTCGGGGTAACCCCCCGCCGGATCCTATCCGCTCTGGCAAGGATAAGGGAGGAGTTGAAACTGCCGCACCCGCTCCATATCCACGGACTGAGGCTTGGTCAGTCCAGCAATGCCGATATTACGGTGGAGACCATGGCATCTCTGGCCGGTCTTGATGCGCATTTCTGTCACGTGCAATTCATGAGCTACGGCGGTGAGCGGGGCAAATCCCCCAAATCCGCCGCCGTCCAGATGGCGCTGGCCGTCAATGAAAATCCCAATATCACCATTGATGTGGGTCAGGTGGTTTTCGGTCCGGCCACCACCATGACCTCGGACGGTCCGGTTCAGTACAGCCTAAGCCGGAAGATAGGAAGCAAATGGATCAATGATGACCTGGAAAGCGAATCCGGTGGCGGAGTGGTGCCTTTGGTCTATAAACGCAACAATCCGGTTCATTCCACCATGTGGTTGACCGGTCTTGAGTTATTCCTGCTCATTGATGATCCATGGCGGATTTTTTTGACCACCGATCATCCCAACGCCGGTCCTTTTCTGGGTTATCCCGGCGTGATTAAATTATTGATGGATCGAGATTTCCGCGCCCGGGAGTTTGAAAAAATACATAAAAAAGCCGGAAAAAACTCGATCCTCCCCGAATTGGACCGCGAGTATACCTTAAACGAAATTGCCATTATCACCCGGGCCGGCCCGGCTCGGCGACTGGGGTTGAAGAACAAGGGCCACCTCGGGGTCGGCGCCGATGCCGACATAACCATCTACGCGAACCTGGACGACAAGGAGGAGATGTTTACCCGTCCCCGATACGTCTTAAAAGATGGGGTGGTGATCGTAGGGGACGATCAGAGCTTGCATGAGCGTCAGGGACGAACCTTATATGTTGCCCCGCCTTACGATTCCGAAATCGAAAAGGAGATCCGGACGCACTTCCGGCAGTCGTATACCGTGTCCTTTGACAATTACCCAATTTTACCGGACCATCTTTCTTTTGGCGAGATGGTCTGCTGCGGATAGGAAATCATGTCCATGCTTCATCAGGTATATCTAAGCTTTGGCGCCAACCTTGGGAATCGGCAGGTCAACATCCTTCAGGCGCTGCAGTATGTCCAGACCCGCACATCCATTAAAACGCTTTCTTCCTTTTACGAGACCGAGCCGGTAGGATACTCGGATCAGCCCAAGTTTCTCAATATTGTGTGTGAATTGAAAACCGACCTCTCCCCTGCTGATCTGCTCCACTTTTTGAAATGGATTGAGAAGCGGATGGGAAGGCCAGAGGCATTTCGCAACGCTCCGCGCCCGATTGACATCGACATCCTTTTATACGATGATCTATCCCTCGAAAGTTCGGAGTTGCAACTCCCCCACCCGCGACTGCCTGAGCGGGCCTTCGTTTTGGTTCCGTTGGCGGAGATTGCGCCCGATTTGGTGCATCCGGGATCGCACCTGACTGTGACGGAGATGTTAAATAAGGTAGACCCGGCGGGAGTTGAGCGGATGGATAGGGGCCTTAAGCATCGAATTGAGAACGACATTCAACAGTCTATGCCAACCGTGCCTGTCAGCCTGAGCCGGGCGGGAGTCACCAATCTGCGAAGGATCATCCAGATAGCGGATGGCGGACGGGGTGTTTTGTTTTATGCCGAACTGGATCTTTTCGCAGACCTGAATCCCGAGCAATCCGGTGTTCATATGTCCCGATTCAGTGACGTATTGGAAGCTCTGGTGGAGGAGATCTCTCTGGAACCCTCGCCCGACATCGAGTCCCTTGCGGAACGGCTGTCCCGACAGGTGGTGCGAACCCAGGGCGCCATTTCATCCGAAGTACACATCCGGGCACACTCTCCGATGATGAAAGTTACGCCGATATCGGGCAAACCGGTGGAAGAATTGTACACTTTGATCGGCATCGCCGCCAGCACCCGGGATCACACAAAGCACATCGTCGGGGTCGAGACGGAAGGGATGACCGTTTGCCCTTGCGCACAGGACATGGTGAGAAGCTACTCCAAAGATCTGTTGGTGGAAGAGGGATTCTCAGAAGTCGATTCTGCACGCATTGTTGACATTATACCCATGGCTTCTCACAACCAGCGGGGTAGAGGCACATTGCTGATCGGATCCGAGCAGCCGGTACGGGCCGAGAACCTGGTCCACATTGTGGAGGCATCGATGAGTTCCGAGACATACGAGCTTCTCAAGCGGCCGGATGAATTTTTCATCGTCAACAAGGCTCATCGCAACCCCAGGTTCGTGGAAGACGTAGTGCGCGAGATATTGCGCAATGCAATAGAGGTGTATCCGGACCTGCCCGACGAGGCATTTATCTCGGTCAAGCAGGAGAACTTCGAAGGCATACACCAACATAACGCTTTTGCCGAGCGATTCGGCACCATCGCCGAGATACGCCGGGAGGTCGTTAAGGGGGAGCATGTCGTCCGGCACACAAGCCTTGAACAATGGCTTAAAGGATAGCTCTATGTACAGAGTTGAAGTAGAAAAAGGGAACTTGCGTTTCAGCGCCGCCCATTTTATATCATTTGGCGGCAAGTGCGAGCGGCTTCACGGTCACAACTACGCCGTCTCGGTAGTCATGGAAGGGAACCTAACTGAAGATCGCTACGTCTTCGACTTTGTGGAGCTTAAGAAAGTCATCCGCCGGATTTGCGACCGACTCGACCACCATTTTCTTTTGCCCATGCAAAACCAATACCTGGATATCAAGGAGGTCGATGAGGAATGGGTGATTCAATTTGAAAATCGGCGATATGTCCTCCCGTCTGAGGACGTCTTGCGCCTACCGGTGGATAACATTACCGCTGAACGACTGGCAGAGTATATTTGCGGTCAACTTCTATGGACGATACAGGAGTCCGCGATGGTGCAACTTAGCTCCATAACCGTCGGGGTAGAAGAAGCTCCCGGGCAGACCGCCTTCTATCAGCGTTCATTTTGACACGAAGTGCTGCGATCCACATTCGGATCCTGGGACGACCGGAGAAGGGACGGTTTAAGGAATCGGTTATGCTCCCGAACAGCCTGCAAAATATTGCAGTTTGATGAGATTCCGGCAAGCACCTATTAAAGACGTGAGAGATATTCGAAAATGCCCGACCATCTCTTTGTGACCGGCAAGCTGGCTGCCGATGCTCTGATGCTCGCTTTAGAGAAGATGGAACCCGACTTTCAGTATGAGGTGGCTGTGCTCAACATATCTGTCGCCGCCCTGATGGACACAAGATGGATTGCCCGGCATCTATCCGATGCCATCGGGTGTGATCAGGTCATGATCCCCGGTTGGTGCCCGGGGGATCTATCCATCATCGAGAATCGGTTAGGTGTCCCGGTAATCCGAGGCCCAAAAGACCTGAAGGATCTGCCCGTCTTCTTCGGCCGTGAACGCATTCAGGAAGGATATGGCGAGTATCGGGTGCGGATTATAGCCGAGATCGTGGAGGCTTATCGGATGCCCTGGGACAGGATCCTGGATATGGCCGAGTACTACCAAACCAATGGAGCCGATATTATTGATTTGGGCTGTCCCCCCCAGGGCGGTTTTCCCGGTGTGGGGCGGGTCGTAGCCGGACTTAAAGAGCGGGGGTACACCGTCAGCCTGGACTGCTTCGACCCTGAGAGCATCCTTTGCGCCGATGAGGCCGGCATGGATCTTCTCCTAAGTGTCAATTCACAGAACTTAGACCTGGTTCCGAAACTGCACTGTAAAGTTGTGGTCATCCCCGACTTCGGGGAAGGCCTGGAATC